>JAHEXS010000015.1 GCA_023252015.1 Candidatus Nitrosotenuis sp.
GTCTATTGCACGCAGTATGTCGCCAATCACACCAGCATCGTTTGACTGGAAGACTTTAGCGACAACGGATTCAACCAGCTTTCGATGCGAGATGTCTAATATCACGCCAGAAAGATTTAGTTTAGAAAAGAATTTTGATGTAAATTCGATTATCTCTGCATCAGATTCAAGACTTGGCTTTCCATAGATTTCCAAATTCCATTGGTGAAAGAATCGATATCGGCCTTTTTGCGGTTCGTCATATCTCCATACACCACCAAAAGACGCAATCTTTGCTGGAAGTCTAAGTGACTTTTGTGCTGCCAAGTAACGCGTCAATCCTACTGTAAAATCAAATCGAAGTGCTATCTCTCTGTCTCCTTTGTCTCTGAAAAAATAAATTTCATCTCTAATTGCAGGTCCGCTCTTTGTCTCTATTACAGAAACAAGTTCGAGCGGAGACGGATCCATCAGACTAAAACTAAATGTCTTGCAGTTTTCAAGAAATATTTTCCTTACATATTCAATTTTTGACAGCTCATCAGTTTCAAAATCTTTCATTCCCCTCGGAAGACTCAATTCAAAACAAACTGTGGAATTAATGCATTTAGACGTTGCTTATTTTTATCTATTAATAATAGAAGCAGTCAAGCACAGTATTGTCATATAGATATCTGGAGCACGCTACAGACGCAATCATCGAAGTTGAGGCATCCACACTGGAAGAGGCATTTGTACTTGCAGGAAAATCTGTGGTAGATACAATTCTTGATTCTGAACTAGTCGAGGAGAAAAAAGAAAAAACGCTCATAGTTACTGGAAAAGACCTCAGTTATTTGTTGTATAATTGGCTTGAGGAGATGATCATACTTACCATTACAGACGGCTTTGCTACAAAAAAAATCAATCTTCAAATTGAAAAAAATTTGTCCTACAAGATCACAGCTGTTCTGATAGGCGAAGACATTAGCTTTGAGAAGCATCATTTTAAGGTTGAAATCAAATCTCCTACTTTTCATTTGATGGAGATAAAGCAGGAAAATGGCGTTATGATGCGTTTTCTTTTGGATCTCTAAATTATTAAATATCAAATTGTCAATCAGGTTTTCATGGAAGATCCTGAAATCGAAAAAATCAAGCAGCGAAAACTGGCAGATATGCTAAAACAGCAATCTGATGCAATAGCTCAAGCTCAGGTAAGTGTACTTGATTTGGATCAGGCAAACTTTGATCAGACTGTTTCGAAAGGTCTTGTCTTGGTAGATTTTTGGGCAGAGTGGTGCGGACCATGCAAATCAATGCACCCAATTTTTAATAGAATGGCAAAAAAATACAGATACATCAAATTTGCTCGAGTCAATGTTGACAAATGTCAGGACATTTCCATGCGATTTGGAGTTCAGTCGATACCGACATTTATCATGTTTAAAAACGGACAGCCAGTAGACAGAATGATTGGCGCGGTTGGTGAACCGGGCATTCATATGATTGCCAAAAAATATCAGACGTAACCGTAAGCAGCATCAGCTTTTCGCTGAATTTCTAAAATTTCATTTAGTGCGGTTTGTTCTTCTGCGGATAATTTATGTGAAAATCTTTCAATCAGGAGTTTTGCCTCCGAAGACTTGGGCAACGAGTAGAAAACATCTTCTTCCAAAATTTGCCTTCCAATCATCACATCTTGTATAGAGCAGGCAACTTCCTGGCCCTGCATTGCAATGCTTATTGATTTTTTTCCGTCCTGCAGCTGGTGAACTACGCCTATTTTTCTGCCTTGCTTGTTCATGATTGGTATTTTTTGTCGCACTTTGCCCACATCAACATGTATTCCAAAAACTGCGGGATTGCTATTTCGAAATATGTAGCCCTTAAGAAATGTAAATTTACAAATAGGTGTGATTTCGCCAAATATCGCATCGTCTTCATTTGCAGAATCTTCTGTGACCCAATTGGTGTAATTGTCAATTAGGCTGTAGATCACCTTGTCACTGAAGATTTTGATGTGATTGTTTTCTGCCTCCTCTTGAGCATCCGGAAATACCTTTACATTAAATGCTAAAACTACTCCCAGATGCCGGTCATTGTCTTTGATTACTTTGGCTTCCATGACATCACGCCGGGTTACAGACCCGATGTCTGCTTTTGCGATGGGCACTTGTGAGCGTCTGAGCATTTCAGTCAATGCTTCAAGCGAACCTATAGTATCGCATCTTATAATGACTCCATTTGTTTCAGTGTTTACAAACACTGATTTCATTTCCGATTCTATAATTTTTTTAAATTCTTCTATTTCTGATTCATCACTTGTCACATAGACGGTACTTCCAGGGAGTACCCCCTCCAAGTCCGGCGATGCAATTTTAATTCCTGCTGCAGCCTCAACTTGGTTTACTGGTTTGAATTTGTCGCGAGGATCACGCATTTCGTCAAGCGGTTTTGGTAGCAACATTGCTTTTGGTTTTGTAACAATTACAGAATCTCTTTTTGCAACAATTACGCTGTCTCCTTTTTTCATCTGGCCATCAATTAAGATCATATTAGCTGTAGTTCCAAGTCCAACCTCGTCATTTACCTCAAGAATGATTCCACGGCTTGGTTTTTCTTCCTGGGTAAGTCTTTTTTGCAAATATTGCTGAGTCAGTCCAACAAGTACGGTTAGGAGTTCAGGTATTCCAACGCCGGTTCTTGCACTGACTGGAACAATTGCGATTTCTTTTGAAAAATCTTGTATTCTATAGAATGCCTCTGACTGGTATCCAAGAATTGAGAGCGTGCCAACCACATTGTAGATTTGCTCATCAATTGTCGTCTGCATGAATTGATCCTGTTGTTTTATCGCTTGCGTGATGTATGGAGTGTCAACTTTTCTCCAACCTGGAATCTGATCAACTTTGTTTAACGCTATGACAAATGGAACCTTTCTTGCTTGGAGAATTTTGAGGCTTTCGCTTGTTTGAGGTTGGAATCCTCTGTTTGTATCCACTACCAAAATTGCAATGTCAGCCGCAGAGCCACCCCTTGTCCTAAGATTTGTAAATACTTCGTGTCCAGGAGTATCGATTACCAAAAGGCCCGGTACTTCGTGTTCTGTTTTTGTTAATTTGTCATATAACTGACCACACATGCTTTTGATGGTATCAGTTGGAAGAAAGCTTGCACCTATGTGTTGGGTAATTCCACCTGCCTCTCTTCCTTGAACGCCTGTTCCACGGATTTTATCAAGTAGGGAGGTTTTACCAGAGTCTACATGGCCCAAAACGGCCACTATTGGTTGTCGAATTCGCAACGCAACTCACTGAAATACTACCCTCGCTTCCTTTTCAAAACTTTCCTCAGAGTCGGATGCGTGAATGATATTGTCTGAGAACCCAAGTCCAAAATCTCCACGGATTGAGCCCGGTGCCGCTTCAAATGATTTTGTTACCCCAATCATCAGCCTTGTTGTGGCGACTGCGTTGTTTCCTTCAATTACAGCTGCAACAACTGGGCCAGATGTGATAAATTCTACCAATTCACCAAAGAAAGGTTTTGTGTTGTGAACTGAGTAAAAGTCCTCTGCTTGAGCTTTTGTGAATGTAAACATTTTGAGTTTTAAAATTTTGAATCCTTTATTTTCAAATCTGCTAACTATTTGCCCGGTTAATTTTCTCGCTACTGCGTCTGGTTTTACTATGAAAAGAGTTTGTTCAGCCAATTTTTCTGTTTTATTTTTTGACGATTCCGCCTTTCTGATATTTCTTAGTCCACTTGAGCGTACGTGGATCGCGTTTTAGTACCAACATGTTCTTTTTGCATTTTGGAGAACAAAACCATAGAACTGTTCCGTCATTTTTTACAAGCATGGTACCGGAACCTCTGGAAACTGGTCTATTACAAAAACTGCAAGGTTTTACTAGAAGGCTCAAGTTTTAATCACCTTATTTTTTTAGCTTCGCGTTCTGTTTCTCGCAGCATCAAAATATCAGACATTCTTACGGAGCCTTTTACGTTTCTTGTAAGAATTCTTCCCTTGTCTCTTCCACTTAGAATTTTTACTCTAACTTGAGTAATTTCGCCTGCAATTCCAGTCTTACCGACAAGCTGTATTACTTCAGCAGATACTACATCTTCCGTTTGGGAAGTACTCATTGCTACTTGCCACCTTTAATTTTCTTTATTGAAGAAACTACTTCTTCAACAATGTGGTTAGCATCGCCTGCATCAATTATTGCTGCGGCGGCAGATGTTACATCAATGCCTAATGCCTTTCCCAAGTCTTGCTTGCTTGGAACAAATGCGTATGCGGCGTTTTGCTCTTCGCAGATAATTGGAAGATGTGCTACTACCTCTGGAGGCTCTACATCTTCTGCAATAACTATTAGTTTGCTAATTCCTCTTTCGATTGCCTTTGTTGCTTCGTTTGTTCCTTTTTTAACCTTGCCGCTTTGCGATGCAACTCTAACTGCCTCAAGTATTGGATTTACCAAGTCAGCTGGAGTCTCGAATTTTACGTAATAAGCCTTAGCCAATTATATCACCCATAGGGATCATTTCCATTCTTTGGGTTCTTTAACATCGCCTTATTAGTGTTATCTGTCTAGAATTGAGTTTACTTTTTTGGTATATTTTGACATAAGGGTAACGAGTTTTTCCTCAGAATTTGCCTCCGCGTATATTCTTGCGATTGGTTCTGTACCACTGGGTCTAATCATTATCCAATTGCTCTCATCAAAAATAAGCTTGATTCCATCTGTGGTATCATAGTTTTTGTGTTCCTTTTTTAGTTGTGCGATTATTTTCTCTGCCTCTTTTTTAGTGCATTGAACTTTGTCCTTTGTTGTGTATGATGGCGGCAAAGAAGACGTTTCTTCAGATACGGTTTTGCCAGAATCTGCAATGAGATTCAAGACCAGTGCTAGAGTCATCGAGCCATCTCGCACTTGGTTGTGCTTGCCGTACATAAAACCGCCATTTTCCTCAAAACCAACTAGTGCTTTTTCTGGAACCATTCTTCTTGATACCTCAACACTTCCAACCTTTGTCCTAATCACCTTTGATTTTGTTTTGGAAGCTATTGCTTCTATGACTGAGCTTGAATTAAGACAAGTTACAATTTTTGATTTAGGGTTTTTCTTTAAAAGATAATTTGCTAAAAGCAGTGCGGATTTGTCGCCAGTAAGAATTTTTCCATGATTGTCGCAAAATATGCTCCTGTCCCCATCGCCATCAAATGCTACACCAAAATCTGCCTTTTTTTCTATCACCGTTCTTGATAATTTTTGCAAGTTGCTTGGCGTTGGTTCTGATCCTCTTCCTGAAAACTGTCCGTCGATTTTTTCATTAATCAGAAAAGTTGTGCAGCCAAGTTCTTTGCAGAGATTTGGTGCAGCTACTGCTTGTGCTCCATTGCCAAGATCTAGTGCAACTTTGAATTTTTTTGATTTGATTTTGCTTGCGCTTACCTTGGACTTTATTCCATCAAGATATGTCCTAATTACTCTTGATTCAGTGTAAGTTTTGCCAAACTTTTTGGGATTTTTTATCCATTTTTTGTTAAAGTAAATGTTTTCTATGATCAATTCGTCTTCTCGCGAAATTTCTACACCGTCTTTCGCAGCTGGTTTTAGGCCATTATATTGTGGAGGGTTGTGGGATGCGGTGATCATTATTCCACCCGAATATCCAAGTGCTTTTGTGGCATATTCCAGTGCGGGAGTTGGAACAAGACCTGCCAATTTACAATCAAGGCCGCAGTAGTTTATGGTTGAACATACTACTTTTGCAATAAGCGGACTAGAATCCCGTCCGTCATAGCCCACAAGAATTGGGCCTTTTTTGAAATAAGTTGCAATTGATGAAACAATATCAGAAATAAATTCTAGGCTGAATTCCTCTGAGAAAATTCCACGGATTCCATTTGTTCCAAATAATTTTGCCATTGATTCTTCTTTTTATGAGCTAGATTTGTGCTTTTCAGGTTTCTTGTAATTTGCGTTCAATGATGCGATTTTTTGTTATGATTCTGGTAATTACTACAATTATGATTGCGACTAGCAAGAACGGGATCCAATCATATCCTTGAAAAGTTATCATTCTGTTGATTATCGGTATAAACAGCGGAAAAGAAGTCGTGCCGCCAAGTAAGATATCAAAAGAAACATGTGCCAAAACAGTAGAAAGGCAAATTGCTCCAAGCAAATAGTCTTTTTTTCCCACAAAGAACATCATTAGTGGTAGTGAGATCACCCCAAACAGAATAGAGTGAGCCATGCGCGGAACTGCTTCCAAATTTAGAAATTGAAGTAAATGATCTGCATCTAGTGCAATCGGAAATATTCCTGCAATGGTAAGATATCGAATGCGCGTACTGGCAACCCCCACAGTTAGGCCAAAGACCACATGACCCAGTATGTGTGGTATGGAGATTTCGCTGATCTCTAATGGGTTTCCAATCAGATATGACCGTGGCAGGAAATGCTCAAATGTTGGGAATACTCCAAGTATTGAAAATGCTGCAGAAAGGGATGCGTAAAGGATTATCGATTTTAGGATAAATCGAAGAGATTTCAATTTGGATAGTTTTTACCAATACATAATTTTTATCAACTGTTTTTTTTTTTGTTTGAATTTGTCATTCAAAGGTGATTTTTGCTCATTAGGTGCGATTTTGGTTGCAATGGTAACCAATAAGTTTGTGTAAAATTGGAGCATCACTGCGGAAGTCGCCCAGCCCGGTCAAAGGCGTAAGGTTTAGGCCCTTATCTCTTAGGGGTTCGTGGGTTCAAATCCCACCTTCCGCACCATAAACTCTTTTTACAAAAAATATCCAAAATCAGACTAGAGAATTAATAAGGTCAATTTGTGATACAATTCTGTGAAAAAGATCCGAATAGGTATCACAGTTGTTGGAAAAGACAGCGAAGGAATTGTTGCATCGTTTACCAATTTCATATTTCAAAGGGACGGTAACATTGAACGAGTCAATCAAAATGTCATAAAGGGACTGTTTGGAATGCATCTTGAGGCGGCATTCTCAAAAGAAATCGACATCAAAAAATTCGATAAAGAACTCCAAGATCTTGGAAAAAAGATCAAAATGGAGGTAAGCATATACCATGAGATTAATTCGCACAAAAACATTGCACTGTTTGTTACAAAGGAGCCACATTGTTTGGAAGCATTGCTTAATGCAAATGCAAGGGGTCAGCTCAAAGGCAGAATCAGCGTAATTGTCGGAACTGAAAGAACACTAGAGATAATGGCAAAGAAGGCAAAGATTCCGTTTGTAGTAGTTGAAGAAAAGGATCAGCTTGAGGCAGAAAATAGACTAATTGAGATTGCAAAACAATACGACATTGATCTTGTGGTACTTGCACGCTATATGAGAATCATGACGCCAAACTTTGTTTGGAGATATCCCCACAGAATAATTAACATTCATCCATCATTGTTACCTGCATTCCCAGGTGCCTTTGCTTATGCGCAGGCCTTTGAAAGGGGGACAAAAATTGTTGGTGTTACTGCCCATTATGTCACAGAGGAACTTGATCAAGGTCCAATCATCTTCCAAGATTCCTTTAAGGTAGGTCCAAAAGACACTCTAGAATCCATGAGGCAAAAAGGACAAAAGCTTGAAGCAAACACTTTGCTCAAAGCAGTAAAGATGCACCTTGAAGGAAAGCTTGAGGTCAGTTGGAGAAAAGTGTATACAAAGTGATAGACATACAAAACAACTTTGATCCAGACCTTAGGAAAATAATCAAAACAAAAAAACAGGTTGCCATAATTCCCGTAGGCTCACTTGAGCAGCACGGTCCACACTTGCCAGTATCAACTGATTCAGACATAGTAACAGAGATCGCAAAAAGGGTGGCAAAAAAATGCAATCTTTTGCTTTTGCCTACAATAACATACGGTATTTCCTTTGAACATGCTCCGTTTTTCAATCTTAGTGTAACTAGGACAACTCTGCAGAATCAACTAGTGGATATTTGCATTTCACTTGGAGAAAACAAAATCAGGAAAATAATAATCCTAAACGGTCATCATGGAAACCAAAAGGCATTATCCGGAATAGCAGACAAAATATCAAAGACTTCCAGAGACAGGAACAAAGTTTTTGTGATTTCATATTGGCAGTATATGAAACGAGAGTTTGATCATGCAGGATTTGTGGAAACTTCACTCATGCTTGCAGTATCAAATAAAGTCAAGATGGACCTTGCAAGAAAAGGGCTTGTCGTAGAAAAGATGCCTCCAAAACAAAAATCAAAGATATCCAAGCTCGCATCCATACACTTTATCAAGGCAACAAAGACCGGCGTTTGGGGAGATCCCACAAAGGCAACTAAAAAAGATGGCAAGATGATCTTATCTGAAATAGTGCACAATATTGCTAAAAAAGTCTCAAAGTTGCCTTACTGATTAAAACTCATACACCAATGAAATTTTAATATATTACCTCGTTAGGAGAGCCAATAAGTGAATTAAATGTCAGTTGATATGGCAGTAAAAGTACTGGACGAGAGCATCGATAAGGTAGTTTTAATCAAACTCAAAGGCGGCAAGACCATCAGAGGCAATCTTCGTGGTTTTGACCAACACATGAACCTGCTACTTGACAACTCAGAGGAGATCCCTGCTGACGGTCAAGCAAAAAGCATTGGAACCATTGTTGTGAGAGGGGACAACGTAGTTATGATTTCCCCACCACCCGCGTGATGATGTATGACTAGAGGAACTCCTTCGATGGGGTTGATGACAAGAAAGCATCCCCATATACGATGTAGAAGATGTGGAAAGAACTCCTATCACAAGCGTCAGCACAGATGCTCAAGTTGTGGTTTTCCAGATGCAAGAATTCGAAAATACTCTTGGATCAAATGGTACGCGTAGATGCAAGAGATTGCTCTAGTTATTAGTTCTATTGCAGGTGCATGCACCGCAGCAACAGTTAACAAATTCCCAAGAAACAAAATTTCTCTCTTAGGCGCAAGTTCTCACATTAAAAATCAAATTGAAACATTACGAATCGAAAAAGACATTCTAACAAAAACCATCTCAAGGCTATACCAGGACAGCTCAGATTTAACAAAGATTCAGCGAGACAAGCTGCTCTCAAGATATCAGCACCAGCTTGGAATTATTCTAGCCAAAATTGAAAAACTAGAAGCGGCAAGCAAGTATCCTGACCTAGGCCCTATTGGAGATGGTTTGATTACTCTAATGGATCAAAAGCTTTCTGCACTGGACAGAAGACTAACAGAAATATCATCAAAGATTTCTGTTGCAAATGTTCATCTCGAAAAGCCAGAGACCAAAAAAGAAGAGATCATAAAAATAGATACAAAGCCAGTTGAGATAAAACCAGTTGAAAAGCCCGTAATTCAAAAACAGGAGATTGTTACATCGCCAACAATTGAAGAACTAATCCAGTCATTTGCCAAACCGACCAAGAGGTTAGAGATTACAACACTCACGGAAATTCCAAGAAACTTTACTGCTGCTCAGCCATCAATAGCACCTGCAATTGAAATTCCAGTGCAGATATTTTCCCCACAAATCCAACCAGAAATCACACAACCACAAATAATCCAGCCCGAACCAAAACAAGAGATCAGCCAGGAACCAGTTCAAAAACTAGAAGAACAAAAACCAGCAATTGAGCCAATCGACATTGAAAAGAAAGTAAGAGAAGAACCACCAAAGCTTGAATTCAAAGAAGAGGATAAAAATAAAAAACCAACTGTCAACATACCATATCCAGAAGAAGTTGAAGATGAGGAAGACGATCTTGATTCCATTAAACGCGAAATAATGAAAACGCTATCAAAATTAGAGCAAGCTGAGGTAGAATAATTGTCATTTGATGATGCCATTTCGGCATTGTCTAAAGATGCATTAAAATTTGTAAAGAATAATTCCGTGCTTGGGCTAGGCAGTGGAAGGGCGGCAACTGCATTTGTAAAAGAATTGGGAAAGTACGTCAAGGAAAAAAATATTTCAATAAAAGCAGTTCCCACTTCGCTACAGATTAAGCTTGTTGCAGAGCAAAGCGGAATTCACATCATAAGCGCTGATCAGATCAACAAAATTGATGCAGTGTTTGATGGAGCAGACCAGATCGATTCCCAGAAAAATCTAATCAAGGGTGGTGGTGGTGCATTGTTGCGAGAAAACATTTTGATTTCTTCTGCAAAGCACGTAATAATCATGGCAGACTCTACAAAATTTGTAAAATACTTTAACAGAACTGTTCCAGTTGAGGTTCATCCGTTCGCAAGAAGCACTGTAAAAAAATTTATTGAAAAACTAGGCGGCAAACCAGACCTTCGGACAATAGACAGAGGATATCCATTCATTACGGAAAATGGCAACATCATCTATGATTGTGATTTCGGTACAATCAAAGCACCAAAGCCGCTCTCGCAGAAAATAAAGCAAATTCCAGGAGTGATAGAAGTTGGAATATTTACTAGAGAACCAGACGTAATATACAAGGCAAAAGAAAACGGGAAATTCGATATTCTAGCCTAGGCTTCGCTTTACTAGTTGCCCATATCCTGGCTTTCCCACAACCTGCATATTTTCTGTGACCAGATTTCCCCTAACCAGAGTAGTCTGAGGCCAGCCCTTTAGGCTCCAGCCTTCATATACAACATAATCCGAAAAGGCGCCAAAAAAATCCGCACTTACCTTTTGCTCTTTTTTTAGGTCGATTAACGTGATGTCTGCATCCGAACCCTTTTGAAGTGCACCCTTTTGTGGAAACATTCCAAAGATTTTTGCAGCATTTGTGCTGGTTAGTTCAACTAATTGTGTAAGGTCGATTCTATTTTTGTTTACGCCTTCAGATAACAAAATTGGAAGTAGTGTACCAATTCCTGGAAACCCTGCCAAAGACGACCAGACGTCATCCCTAACTTTGAGCTTCAATTGGTTTGCAACATGATCAGTTCCTATTGTGTTGATTTGCTTTTTAGATATGGCAGACCAGATTTTTTCCTTGTCTGATGAAGTTCTAATTGGCGGCATCACCTTTGCCAAATATCCTGACTGTCGTTCATAAGACAATGTCAGGTAATGCGGGCACGTCTCAACAAAAATTTTGGTTCCCTTTTTCCTTTCTTGCTCAATAGCATCTAGTGCAACAGATGAACCAATGTGCACAAAATAGATAGTTGTCCCATATTCCCTTGCAATCTCGCAAATCTTTTTGATGCTTTTTGCTTCTGAATCAGGCGGCCTGCTCTCAGACCAGGCGGATAATCCATCCTTATGGTTTTCTTTTGCCTTTTTTATTCCGCATTCACACATTTGATAGTCTTCGGCATGGACAAGAACTGGACTGCCAAGTTGTGCTGCATTTGACAATACCTTTCGTATTGTGTCAGTTTCTAATTGCACATGAGATTCGAACAAGTCTGATGATCCAGGATCCATGTCCATGTAGACATGTCCAACCTCGCCGCCAAGATTCATGTACAGTTTGAATGACGCAATTCCATTTTCTGTAATGTACTTCATTTCGTCTGCCTGATTTACATCAAATATTGTTGCATGTATGGAATAATCTACATAATGTGATGATTTTGATGCTGTAAGTTGTGCCTGAAGGTGCGTCTTGTATGAGTGGCCAAGCCTTAGCATCCTCATCATGGTAGTAACGCCACCAAGTGCCGCTGCACGTGATTCTGTTTTTGCAGCCTCTTCAATTGGGGAATAAACTCCATAGTGTACATGTGTGTCAATCAATCCAGGAATTGCAATCAGTCCTTTTGCACTGATTTTTTTGTCACATTGCGGCGTGTCGGTAGTAAAATCTACAATTTTTCCATCATTAATTACGATGTTTCTTTCCAATACTCCTTTTGGTGTCATGATGTGAGAATCTAGTATGATACAGTCAACAGTCAAACTGTCTTTTGTTCTAAAATCCTGCTATTATGCTTTGATAGAAATTACCAGTTTTCCTGATACGCAATCTGTTTTTTTGAAAGTCTGTCTATTTTGACACTCATTGAATTCAATGCATCCGTAGCTACTTGGTTGTCGATTTGCTTTGGCACATCATAGATCAGATTTTTCATTTTTTTGTGATTTTTTAGAACATACAGAATAGAATACAGTTGATTTGAGAAAGACAACGCCATGACCTCTGGCGGATGGCCTTCGGATGCAATCAGATTGGCTACCCTTCCTTTACTGACAAGATAGATTTTCTTTCCGTTTGGCAAAATGCATTCATCTAGATTAGGTCTTACTTGCCTTACTGTTTGGTTTAGCAGAAATTTGCTGTCAATTTCGACATCAAAGTGTCCCACGTTTCCAACTATTGCTCCATTTTTCATGGAAAGCAGGTGTTGCTTTTGAATTACATCAGTCATTCCGGTACATGTGATAAAGATGTCTCCGATTTTTGCAGCCTGACTCATCGGCATCACGTAAAATCCGTCCATGTGTGCCTCCAGTGCCTTTATTGGATCAACCTCAGTTACTATTACCTTTGAGCCCATTCCTGCACATTTTTGGGCAACGCCTTTGCCAAGATAGCCATATCCGCACACTACGGTTCTTTTTGAGGCAAAAAGGAGATTCATTGCACGCAAGTATCCATCTATTGTGGATTGACCAGTTCCGTACTTGTTGTCAAACAGCGTTTTTGTTTTGGCGTTATTTACTGCGATAATTGGATACCGTAGCTTTCCTTTGTTTTGCATTGCCAGATATCTATTGATTCCAGTAGTGGTCTCCTCTGTTCCACCAATAATTTTGAGTAAGCGGAATTTTCTGTCAAAGTGAGCCTTTGTGTTAAGATCTCCACCGTCATCAGTTATGATATCTGGCTTGTATGACAGGACTTTGTTTTGGCACCAATCGTGTTCTGATTTTGTTTGGCCAGACCATGCAAATACTTCGATTCCTTTTGATACAAGAAAAGCTGCAATATCATCTTGGGTAGTAAGCGGGTTTCCACTGCACGCTACTACTTTTGCTCCTAGCTCTTTTGCACCAACTAGCAGAACTGATGTTTCCTTTGTTATTTGGAGACAAACCCCCAAAGTGATTCCTTTTAGCGGTTTTGATTTTGCCAATAGGCTGATCGAATGTGTGAGAATTCGCATGTGATCTTTTGCCCACACATAGGCAAGCCTCCCCCGATCAGACAGTGCGTAATCCTTGATTTTACTCAATGATATGGTGTGTATTATCTGTAAAATAATGATTTAGCGACTAAATGAGTAAAATAGAGGCATGAACTTTGGCAATACAAGGGCTGGTGGTTTAGTGGTATAATGCTGCATTCGCAATGCAGAAGTCGAGGGTTCAATTCCCTCCCAGTCCACCACATAAATAAAAATGAAAAAATCGGCATACATTTTCAAGAAGCCAGTTTGAGCCTAAGCATGAACTTTTTGTGTGTAATTTAGGCAAGGGTTGTTTTGGCGTAACAGCACGTATCTTTTCATACGGTATAGGAATAATTCCAAAATGAATTTGCAATTTGAGTGAGGAGTATGTTCCTACAGAAAATATGACATGTGTAAAAAGTACGACAGATAGGATGTCTTTCTATGGTAACTGAGAAATAGTACAAAATTTCTGTGTACAAGGTTAGATCATTAGTTACAAAAGACATATTACAAATTTGTTTACATGACGACAATATGCAGATGGGCTTTTACAAAGAAAATTCTGTCCAACATAATTTACAATCAGAAATAATTCTGACAAGTCAAACCAGTATTATTCCATTCCTGGACACTGTTAATCTTGCGTAATTATGGACTTATTTTATTACGGCACCCAACCACCGCAGGAAAGGCAAATATTCATGCCATCCTCGTCCACATAACTTTCAGATCCTGGAGGACACTTACACTGTGGAATTTGATCTTCCATGTGCCTAGTAGGTCATTCAGTCTTTTAAGATTTTCAGTGATGTACGATGGTTGAATTAAATAGCTGTTCACATAAAATATTTTAAAATTTAACTTTATTAGAATCATTTTCATAAATGAGATAGAACGAAGCTGACTTGACTACAAGGCATCCTTTGCTTTGGGCAAACGGGGAGTGTCCACCGGCAAACTGGTGCCACAACAACACAGGCCTCTATGTTGTGTCAGCTTCTCGTAGTACGTTACGTTACAATGAAAGATAAGGGTGTGTTTGTATTTTCTGATAACATGTTTGGCTACGAATGGTGAACACTTTACAAGTTTTTAATTTTGTTGGATAATTATTCAAAAAAATGAATATTTGTATAGTATTATTTTATAAAATTAAAAATATTAATAGAAATCAAATAATTTATCATATATATGTATAACACGTATAGACCCCATGAGTTATTGTATAGAATGTGGGGACGAGGCAGAAGTATGCTTCTGCATGACAGAAAAAAAGCCACTTGACGAATACCTGGAAGCAATGAAAGAGTGTGCAGAACTCAAGTGCTACTGCAGAAAGCACATGCCCAGGAGTTGATTTTTTGTCGTCGGCATATGTTTTAATAAACTGTGATCTTGGAGCGGAGGAAAAGGTAATCTCTGAACTCAAGTCGGTTAGCAGGGTAAAGGAAATGCACGGAGTCTTTGGCGCATACGACATTATTGCCAAAATTGAGGCACCGTCAAATGAGATGGTACGTGATATCATCACATCAAAGATTCGTAGGATTGACAGAATTCGATCTACTCTGACTTTGATGGGAATAGAAGGGCAAGAGTGAATGTACCTTCTACACAAAGTCCGTTATCCAGGATATGACGTAAAGTGTAAGAGATTAACAAAGGAAAATGAAATTAGGTTTGCTGGGATAATTGACAAGGATGGCATGATAGTTGCAGGGGGATTCAAAAAGGGAATCATCCCATTTGAGAAAGACAAATTGAAACTGGAGGAGTTTATGCAATTTGTTTACGAGATTTCACAAAGAAAGTCCTTTGATGGTTCACTAGGTCCAATAAACTATCTTG
>JAHEXS010000092.1 GCA_023252015.1 Candidatus Nitrosotenuis sp.
TAAAAGACAGGGATACTGCAGATGCAATAATCGAAGTAAGGGAGCTTAATGACGGACCGCTTGACAGGATTTATTATTTACAGGAGATGGTAAAGCGACCTCCACGTGACATACGAGCCATAGCAGTAGGAAATCAAGTTGTAGCTGCAATGTATCGAACTTCAAGTGGCGGTTTTAAGACAAACATAGCACTTGGAGCAGAACCTGTACCTTGTGAAATAACAAAAGAACTAGAAGACATTTGTCTTAAAGCATCAAAAGCAGTAGGTGGAGGAATACTTGGTGTTGATTTAATGGAAGATGAAAAGCGCGGACTGGTGGTGCATGAAGTAAACAACACCGTAGAGTTCAAAGGCTTGGCAAAAGTGGCAAAAAAGAATATTCCCAAAGAGATGATTAATTTTGCCGTCAAGTCAGCTATAAGATAAATTATACTATGTTATGCTAGAGGAGTATCAATGAGAGTAGGAGTAATAGGCGCATCAGGTTATGTTGGTGGAGAAATGCTAAGGCTACTTGTAAGTCATCCCAAAGTCGAAATTGCAATGATCACATCAAGGCAGTATGTTGGAGAATATGTTTCAAGAATACAACCAAGTCTGAAAGGATTTATTGATTTGACATTTTCCGAGCTTGATTATGATAAACTGTCAGACAAGTGCGATCTAGTTTTTACCGCAGTTCCGCATGGAACAGCAACTGAGATAGTCAAGGCTCTGTATGATCGTGGAATGAAGGTAATCGATCTTAGTGCAGATTATCGACTACACAATCCAGCTGATTATGACAAATGGTACGGTTGGCAACATCCGCATCCAGAGTTGTTAGCAAAATCAGTTTTTGGAGTACCAGAGATTCATCGCGAAGAAATCAAAAAAGCACAACTTGTTTCTTGTCCTGGATGCATGGCAGTAACATCACTTTTAGCTCTTTATCCTCTCATAAAAAAGGACATAATTGACACCGAACACATCATCGTTGATTCGAAAATCGGTTCGTCAGGAGCCGGAGCAGGTTCAGTTGCAGGTACACATCATGCAATGAGATCTGGTGTCATCAGACCATACAAACCAACAAAGCACCGACACACTGGAGAGATAGAACAGGAGCTAAGCATAGCAGCTGGAAAAAAGATCAAAGTATCAATGAGTCCACACGCAGTTGATATTGTAAGAGGAATCTTGTGTACAAATCACACATTCCTTACAAAACAAGTAACTGAAATGGATCTTTGGAAGATGTATCGCGAGCAATACCAAAATGAAAAATTCATCAGACTGATCAGAGATAAAAAAGGATTCTACAAATTCCCAGATCCAAAGTTTGTAGTAGGATCTAATTTCTGCGATGTGGGATTTGACATGGACGAAGACAACAACAGATTGGTGGTATTATCAGCATCAGACAATCTCATGAAAGGAGCTGCAGGTTCTGCAATACAAAACATGAATGTAATGGCAGGCTTTGATGAGATGGAAGGTCTTCACTATTCACCACTAACACCTGTGTAAAAAAATGATCACAATTAAGATCGGAGGAAGCGTTGTAGATGGCCTTCATCCCTCAACAATTTCTGACCTCAAAAAAATATCACAACAAGAAAAAGTAATTCTAGTTCACGGTGGAGGAAAAGAAGTAACAAGGATTTCAGAAGCACTTGGCAAAGAACAGAAATTTATTGTCTCTCCTGGTGGAATTAAAAGTAGGTACACTGACAAAGAGACTGTAGAAATTTTTACCATGGTAATGTCAGGCAAGATAAACAAGATGATTGTCGGCATGCTGCAAAAAAATGGAATAAATGCAGTAGGATTATCAGGTGTTGATGGGAAAATCATCCAAGCAGAACGCAAAAAGAAGCTTGTTGTAATTAACGAAAAGGGTCGAAAAATGGCAATAGATGGAGGATATACAGGAAAGATAAAGGATGTAAACACCGGCCTGATAAAATCAATCTTGGATCAAGGATATGTTCCAGTCATATCGCCAATAGCTATTAGCGAAGAGTTTGACTTTCTTAATGTGGACGGTGACAGAGCTGCCGCATATGTTGCGGGAAAGATGCAGTCAGACAAAATTTTGTTTTTGACCGATGTTGATGGATTATTGATGGATGGCAAGCTTGTCAAGAATCTGACTTTGGTAGAGGCAAAAGAGATGCTTCCAAAAATTGGATTTGGAATGGAAAAGAAAGTTCTTGCAGCAACTGAGGCACTAGAGATGGGTGTCAAACAAGCTCTCATCTCAAATGGACAGAGAGAAAACCCAATATCAGTAGCTATTGCAAATGACAATTGCACGGTGATTTCAAAATGACTGAAGATGAATTCATGGGAAATATTTACCAGAGGTTTCCCGTTACTGTAGAGCGAGGTCTTGGAGTCCACGTATGGGACATCAACGGAAAAGAGTATATCGATTGTATGGGAGGATATGGAGTTGCACTTGTTGGTCACAGAAATCCACGTGTAGTAAAAGCTCTACAAGATCAGCTTGAAAAAATAATTACAGTACATAGTTCACTTTACAACAAGACGCGTGAAGTATTTCTTGAAAATTTGATCAAGATTGCACCAAAAAGCTTGAGCCAGGTTTACCTAAACAACAGTGGAACAGAAGCTGTCGAAGCCGCAATAAAATTTGCAAGAAAGTTTACCGGAAAAAGCGGGATGGTGGCAATGAATGGTTCTTATCACGGAAAATCATTTGGTTCTCTTTCGTTAACATTTAATCCAAAATATCGCAAGGCATTCGAACCACTTGTCGAGAAAGTTTCTTTTTCTACATTTGGTGATATCGAAGCATTAAGATCAACTGTAAACTCTGACACTGCGTTTATCATATTAGAACCAATCCAAGGAGAAAGTGGAATTCATGTTGCACCAGATGGATTTCTCCAAAACGTAAGAAAACTATGTGATGAAAAAGGAATATTGTTGATCTTTGATGAAATTCAAGCTGGACTTGGAAGGACTGGAAAGATGTGGGCAGGAGAACACTGGAACACAACTCAAGACATCATGTGTCTTGCAAAAGGCATAGCAGGTGGAGTACCTATGGGAGCCACACTTGTTAGACCAGACATACTTGCATGCATAGGAAAAGGAGAGCAATCCTCAACCTTTGGAGGAAACCCTCTCTCATGTGCAGCAGGAATCGCTACAATACAGGCCCTAACTCAGGATGGATTAGTTGATAATGCAGCAAAGATGGGAAAGAAATTCCGAGAAGGATTAGAAAGACTAAAAGAAAAACACAAGATAATTCGAGAAATTCGTGGCAAAGGACTTATGATTGGAGTAGAGATGAAATTTGAAATCAAGGACATCTTGTTTGACGGAATAGCAAACGGTGTATTGTTTTTGTATTCTGGAAAAAACATACTCAGATTGCTTCCTCCACTTGTCATTTCAGAATCAGACATAGACAAAGCTTTAGAAGTACTAGACGCAGTATTAGACAGAGAGGAAAAACGCAGAAATGTCTAGAGACAAAACAGATGATGCCATAATTGAAATCCTAAAAAAAGATTCTAGAGAATCTTTTGTAGAGATAGGACAGAAGCTCAGTCTTTCAGAATCAGCAGTAAGAAGAAGAGTGAAAAATCTTATTGACGGCGGAATGATAAAAAAATTCACAATAGAGACAGGTGACGCAAATGCAACCAGTGCAATCATTTTGATCTCAGTTGATTCTTCAATAGACACATCAAAAGTTTCTGCAAAACTGACAAAGCTTCAAGGAGTGCACACTGTTTATGAGATAACAGGTCAGTATGACATTGCAGTAATAATAAGAGCTCCAACTATTACTGACATTAACGCATGCATCGATTCTCTACGCAAGGTTCCAGGTGTGTTTGATACCAACACTGTTATCATTTTGCGTACTGTAACCTAAAAACGAAATTCAGATACTTTTTCCCAACTAAGACGAAAAACGATACTAAAGATATCAAATCAGACGATTCTAGTACGAATATGTTTATATCCAGTGATTTTTTGTACTAGATCAGCAATGGATGATCCGAATTACTACGCATATCAGTATAACGCTATGGGAACAAAACCAAAGAAGATTCATGTCTTAGATAGTACTCTAAGAGAAGGAGAACAACATCCAGGAGTTACTTTTTCAAACAAGCAACGAATCCAGATTGCATGGATGCTTGATTATTTTGGAGTTGATCAGATAGAAATTTCTCCAGTGGTATCTAGTGATCACAAAGAAGCAACAAAAACAATAATCAAACAAGGATTGAAAGCAGACATCGTAGCGCATGTTCGTGCATTAAAAGAAGATGTTGATGTTGCACTTGATTGTGATGCAGTATGGATGGCAACATATCTTGGCATGTCAGACATTCATCTAAAAGACAAATTAAGAATTTCAAGAGAAGAGGCTTTACGCAGAGCTGTTGAAACAGTGGAGTATGCAAAATCACATGGTTTGAAGATGAGATTTACTATGGAAGATGCAAGCAGAGCAGAGCCAGCATTTTTAATTAAAATGTGTAAAGCAATTGAAGAAGCTGGTGTAGACAGAATCAGCATTCCAGACACTGTTGGCATCATGCGACCAATAGGAATGTACAATCTTGTAAAAGCAGTGAGAGATCAAATAAAAATTCCACTTGATGTGCACTGCCATAATGACATAGGATTTGCATTAGCAAATGCTTTTGCAGGATGTGATGCAGGAGCAGATCAGATTCACACAACCATTGATGGAATTGGTGAAAGAACTGGCATACCTGCACTAGCAGAAACTGCAGTTGCACTTAGTTATCTTTACAAATCTCCAAACAATTTCAGACTAGACATGTTAATGGATCTTTCAAGATTAATCGAGCAATATACCACCATCAGACCCTATGATTCCAAACCAATAGTAGGTTCAACAGCCTACAAGCACAAGGCAGGAACACACCTAGCTGCAATTCTACGAAACCCTGCAGCGTACGAACCAATCGAACCCAAAGTAGTTGGAAACAGACGGAGAATAGTGTTTGGTGAACTGGCAGGTAAAAACGGTGCAGCGTATCTCATGTCACTTTTGGGTCTAGCCCAAAATGATGAAGATGCAAAAGCAGTAGCGGCTGGACTAAAGAACTTGCGCATGGGCGATTTGCTTGAAATTCCACTTGATGATAGGCTTGAA
>JAHEXS010000093.1 GCA_023252015.1 Candidatus Nitrosotenuis sp.
CGTAATTTTCTATTTTTACTTCCTTCATGAACTCGTCTAGTCTTTTTTCGCCGACAACCCAAGTTTCATTTTCTACTTTGACATAATGATAATTCTCTTCTGGATTTAGGCCGACCATTGCGTCTGTTATCAAAGTAAATGGCATCGTGGTCCACACAATTAGGAATGCATTGTCTAACTCCATCTTTACCTTGTAGTATAATGACGGGTCTTGCACAATATCATATCCCTGATTTACCTCTGCATGGCTAAGTGATGTCTGACAGCTTGGACAGTATGCTACCACCCTGTATCCTTCTGTGAGAATGCCTGTCTCGTGAGCCTTTTTTAGAAACTGCCACTCCCGCTCAATGAATTCGTCCTTGTAAGTCCAGTATGCTTTTTCTTGATTAAACGACATGCCAAGCAACTGGTCGACTTTTATCCATTTTTCATGATACTTGTGAACCAGGCGCTTGCATTCGACAACCAGTTTTTCAATTCCAAATGATTTTAGAATCTCTGTTTTTCCGCCAGTAATTCCGAGCTCCTTTTCCGCTTGCAGCTCAACTGGAAGCCCCTGCGTATCCCAGCCTGCGTTGAAGACGACTTTGTGTCCCTTCAGCGTCATGTATCGGTACCAAAAGTCCTTCATCACCCTGCCTCGCAGGTGACCGGCGTGGGGAATGCCGTTCATCGTTGGCGGGCCCTCGATGAAAACAATTTTTGATTTTTTATCACCCGATTCTGAGATCGTTTTTTGCAGGTCTGTCTTGGAGTAGTATGATCTGATCTCATCCTCAATCTTTTTTGAATCAAACTCTTTTGCTAAATGCAATATTCATTTGGTATTTGATCTGATTTAATAAAGCTAGATTGTGATTTGGATTGATTTTTTCACTAATTGCGTCAATCACTCTAAATTTGGATTATATACGAGACTTCAAGAGTTTACGTGTTGGTTGACGTTTTAGTTGTTGGCTCTGGCGGACGCGAACACGCAATTGGATGGAAATTGTCCAAATCGCCAAAAGTTGGAAGAATCTTTTTTGCACCGGGAAACGGTGGAACAAAAAATAACATTCCAATACAAGTAGATGAAATCGACAAATTGGCAGATTTTGCTGCAAAAAACAACTGCTTTACAGTCGTTGGCCCCGAAGTTCCGCTTGCCATGGGGATAGTAGACAAATTTAATGAAAGAAATCTCGGTATCTTCGGTCCGACAAAAAATGCGGCGCAACTTGAATCAAGTAAAATTTGGGCAAAAACGTTAATGAAACGAAATCACATTCCAACTGCGCCTTTTGATGTCTTTGAGGATCCAACTCTGGCAAAAGAATATGTAAAATCAAAAAGTTATGATGTAGTAATAAAGGCAGACGGACTTGCCGCGGGAAAAGGAGTCATTGTATGTAATGGCAAGCAAGAGGCGTTTGACGCAATAGATTTGATTTTAGTAAAGCAATCATTTGGAACTGCAGGAAAAAGAATAATCATAGAAGAAAGAATAAACGGAATTGAAGCGTCATACATTGCACTTTCTGATGGAAATATTGCAATTCCGATGGCAACAAGCCAGGATCATAAAAGAATATTTGATGATGACAAAGGTCCAAACACTGGTGGAATGGGGGCATATTCACCGACCGGTGTAATTAACGATAAACTGGCTGAAAAAATACAAAAAAATATCATAAATAAAACAATCGAGTCACTAAAATCCGAAGGGATTGTCTTCAAGGGATTTCTTTATGCTGGAATCATGGTAAAAGACGGAGAACCCTACGTCCTAGAGTATAATGCAAGAATGGGAGACCCAGAATGTCAGCCAATACTAATTCGCATGGATTCTGATTTGTTTGAATATCTAAAAGCAAGTACTGATGGAGAACTTGCAAAATTGCCTGCGGTTTCTTGGAAAAAGCAAAGCGCCATCTGTATTGTTTTGGCATCAAAAGGGTATCCTGAATCGTATCCAAAAAATGATGAAATTACGGGACTAAACTTGATTGATGAAAATCACGCAGTCATATTTCATGCGGGAACAAAACTAGAAAACGACAAAATTCTCACAAACGGTGGGCGAGTCTTAGGTGTAACTGCACTTGGGGACTCGCTACAAAACGCCATAACAAACGCATATTTTGTGGCGGACAAGATCTCTTGGAAAAACAAGTATTGTAGAATGGATATTGGAAAAAAAGGACTACTATACCTTTGATGTTTTTATCACTTCGTCTTCGGTAACAACCCATTGTATTGGTATGTCGCCTTCTGATTTTGGTATGTTTCTAATAACTAGTTTGGAATATTCCAAAGCTATTGCGGGTGTTTTATGTTTTGACAAAAATCTGTCATAATATCCTCTTCCGTAACCTAATCTTTGGCCCGTTCTCATCATTGCTACTGCCGGAACCAAGATGATATCAAAATCATCAACTATGGGGCAGTTCTTTCTTGGTTCCATTATGCCAAACTCTCCTTTTTGTAATTCTTCAAAGCTTTTGACTGAACAAAAGACTAATTCATCGTCGACAATTCTTGGAAGTGTTACGGTTCTTCCCTCACTGATCATCTGTTGTATTATGTCTAGCGTCTTGACCTCACTTCCAATTGAGTAATAGCAGGCAACTTTTTCCGCATTTCTAAATGCCTCGATTTTTTTGAGATTTTTTTGGATTTGTTTGCTAGCTATTGTCATAAAGTCATGTGACAATCCATCACGCTTTTCAAGTAAATGATTGCGTAACCTCGGCTTATCTTCTGACAATGTTCTCACTTAGTGAAGCCGCAGTAACCGTATTTTTTAAAAGCATTGCTATTGTCATTGGCCCAACACCTCCTGGAACTGGAGACGCAAATGACGCCTTTTGTATTATTTTATCAAAATCACAATCCCCAACTAGTTTTCCGTCATGACGTGTAGTTGCAACATCTATCACAACAGAGCCGTCTTGTATCATTTCTGGTGTCAAAGTGAACCTCGTTCTATCTCCGACACCCGTTATTATAATGTCTGAATCCTGACAAATTTTCTGAAGATTTTTTGTTTTAGAGTGGCAAGTGACAACAGTGGCGTTTCGTTGAAGCAACAGATGATATAGTGGCTTTCCAAGCAGGTTACTTCTATTAATTATGACTACGTTTTTTCCTTCCAAGTCTATGCTATAATGATCAAGAAGCTCAATTATTCCCGATGGCGTACATGCCTTTAGGATTGCCTTTCCCAAGGATAACAGTCCGACATTGTAAGGCGTTAGCCCGTCAACATCTTTGATTGGCGAAATTCTTGAGGTGGTCTCAAACTCGCCTAACTGTTCTGGAAGTGGGAGTTGGATTAGTATTCCATGAACGGAATTATCCAAATTTAGAGAATCCAGTAGCACATTCATTTCTTTTTGTGAGATGGTGGATGGTAGCTTGTGATCTTTGGTTAAAATGCCTACTTCGGCACACGCCTTGTGTTTGTTTTTTACATATGTGGCAGATGCTGGATTGTCGCCGATTAGTATGGTTGCAAGACAAGGCTCAATTCCGCGCGATTTTAGCTCGGCTACTGCATTTCTTACTCTGTCCTTGACTGCAGACGCCACCAAAACTCCGTCAATTTTTGTTCCAACCAACGTGGCTTATTTGGATTGATTGTATTTAATTTAATCAACTGCGAACTTACCAGTGTCTCAAACTGAAAAATGGGCTAGTCATTCCTAGAAGTTATTTAGTCCCAAAACGACTTAACAAATTGTGACAGTTACCAAGGGCTATAGAGACAAGATCTACATAATAAAAGACATAATTTTACTTCTGGCCCAGTATGGGGGATTGAATCAAACCACCTTGGTAAGCTACAGTGGTCTGAATCTAAAAAAACACAAATACATAATCGATGAGTTAGAGTCTCATCAAATTATTACAAAGTCCGTCTTACAAGACGGTAAGCGCTCTATTACGATTTACAAGGCCACTGCAAAGGGAATGGAGTTTTGCCGAAACATTATAGAGCCATACGAAGATCTATTCCCAAGAAAAACAAGCACGGATAACAATAAGGCAAGCAGTGATGGCAGTAAACTACGTCTCTTGATCCTCGTCTAGCTCAAAACCACTCGATATTTTTTCATCAAGCTTTTCTTTCTTTTTCATATAGCTTGAATATCTTGCATTCCAAGACTTTAGCATTGTGAATTGTCGTATTCCCAAAACTAGCCAAATTGAGGATATGATTATGATTGTGGCAAGTAGTATGACAAGAAACGTCCCAAATTCATCATATTCGTCAAGAATGAAAAAAAGTGCTCATGTCTTACCAAGTATACTGACAAACCTATTGCTAATGGGGCCAAAATCAGTGCAGAAATGGTGACTCCGAACAATAACTTTCTAGTTTTTTGTATCTGTTCTACAAATGATTCGATTACGTCTCTTACACTGTGATTCGAGTATTCCTCAGTGTCTTCCAATTACAATTCCTCCTGTTGCAAGAACCTTGGCGTGATCTGCAGTTTTGTGGAGCAATTTATTGGCCTACTATGAGGGTACCGTTCATTTTAGGATGGAGTGAATCGTAATAGCTAAATCTTCCCGACTTGTCTGCTACAAATGTGATTGACTGTGAACCAAAGTAATCAAGATCTTTTGTATGTACATTGAATTGGTCTATGTTGAAATTATGTTTCTGGTGGTCCTCATTAAGTATGTGTATTGACACAAGTTCGTCAGTATTAACTTCGATTGTGGGTGTAGTCTGTCCACCTGTCCCTGAAAACCCCTTTCCGCCTTTGGTGGACGTGCTAACAAACGTAGGCCCATTCTGGGAATTTACCGCCTTGATGTAATGGTTAACTGGGACTCCAAATACCGGATATTTGGAATTGACCGGAGTAGCTGACATCATTGCCGCATAACCAATTCCAGCTATGACAAGTATGATGCCGCCAATCCAGATAAACTTGCGTGAGCTAGATTTCTGATTTACCTTGTTATTTCGCTTTCCCAATAGCACAGATGTAAATGGCTCCTATTTATTCGGTGATTAACAATGTTCACTATTATGATGAAATAATGACGAGAGCAATTTTGGAGATTAAGACAAGGGTTGGTATGGATTATGGGATGTTCTCGTCACGATTG
>JAHEXS010000094.1 GCA_023252015.1 Candidatus Nitrosotenuis sp.
CCTAATGCCTGCCACGTGCCTCTATCCATCAGCTTAGTTACGGTTGGCTGATTGATGTCAACTACGATTACTTTGACATTTGCTGGAAGCATGTTTCCTGTTGCTATTGAGTGAAGCATCGTTGATATCATGATGACCATTTTTGCCCCCCTTAGCACCTCTTTGTATTTTTTCTGTGCAATTGCCATGTCCGTTATGACATCAGGTAGTGGACCATCATCACGAATAGAGCCTGCCAAAACAAACGGAATTTTTCGTTTTACACACTCGTACATTATTCCTCTTGTGAGTTTTTTTGTTTTTACCATGTTTGTAATGGAGCCAGACTTGAAAACAGAATTGATTGCCTCCATATGATTTCGATGTCCTTTGACGGCAAGCGAGCCGTCATGTACATTCATGCCAAGCGATGTACCCAATGTAGCGTATTCGATATCGTGAACCGCAAGTGCATTTCCTGCCAAAAGCCCATCAATGTATCCAAATTTGATTAATTCTGCAACAGAGTCGGCGGCTCCAGTGTGGACTATTGCAGGACCTCCAACAATTATTATCTTTCCTCCTGCTTTTTTTGTCTTGAAAATATCTTGAGCTACTTTTTTTGCAATGTGTTGTGTTGGTCTCTCACTTGAGCTGCTACTACCCATGAACTCAAAGACGTTAGCACCGTCACGTGGACGCTCAGGCGGTGTTATCTTTACTCCTGTTTCGCCAACAACTATTTTGTCGCCTTTTTTTACATCTCTAATTGGAATACACATTGCTTTTCCGCCTTTTACTAGAATGCACTTGTCCATCATTGTGTTTTCTACTTCAACCCATTTTCCGCCAAGAAAGATCTGCGTTGCATTGTTTGTCGTGCTGTAGAAATTATCAGGCATTACGTTGTCTTTTGGTGCCGCTTTGAGCACTACTGCTTTTCCTTTTGTAGAGATGGCGCCAGCCCTGTAAACCTGCTCCAGTAGTTTTTCAAGATGATCTTGGGTTTTTCCTTGAATTTGCAGCTTGGCATAGCTTGGATCCTTTTTCTTCTTGCCAACCTGCATATCAAGAACTTCAAATTCTCCACCCATGTCCATTACAACATCAAAGATTTTGGTAAGTATCATGGAGTCAATCAGGTGACCCTTTACCTCTACTTCTGCTGAAAACTTCATTCTGTGAATATCCCCCTGACAGAATTTAAAATCTCTGGTATTGGCAAATATATGGCGGATCGGTAATTACACAATAACCTAGCCATTATGTAGTTATTCCTCAATACAAATACACGGAGTCAACAATATCAGTTACTCAACATCATAGTAGTCCTGAACTAGTATTGTTAATGGAAGAATTCAGGTGGATGATCAACGAAGCCATTAGAATTGGAATAGAAAAAAACCTTACCTCACAACAAGCTTTCAATTCAAATGTGTATCACTACTTGTCTGACAATACAGAATTTCTCAAATTGTATATCGCAAGGGCGATACAGGTAGCAAGTTCAAAAATCAAGGATTTGAGAAAAACGAGAAGAAAGAATCCAAATGCCAAAATTCCACATTACAAAAAACCATATGTTATTGTCGACAAACAATCATACAAAATCATCGGAAACACGCTTCTAATCGGAGTACGACCTGGACAATCATATGTTGGAATTCCATTAAATAATCACACCATTTCACAATTCTCTTATCCCCATACCAAAACGGGGGCAATTACAATTACTCATGATACAATATCAATTTCAATATTAAAAGAAACACAAAGCATCACATTTGTGGAATTTATTGGAATAGATACAAATCTGAACAACATATCAGCGGTTCATTCTGATGGAATGGTTAATGTTTTCTCAGACGTAGCCAAGATAACAAAAATCAAAGAGAGGTACAGAAGAGTAAAATCACATTTTAAGCGAAACGACGTACGAATTAGTAAAAAGATTTTTCAAAAATACGGTACAAAACAACGATGCAAAACTAAGCAGATCATTCACACCATTTCAAAAAAACTCGTATCCCAGAAAAAACAGATAATTTTGGAGGATCTAAATGGGATTAGAAAACTATATCGAAAGGGAAACGGTCAGGGAACAAAATACCGTTCAAGGCTCAACAGCTGGCCATTTTATGAATTCAGAAAGCAATTAGAATACAAATCAAAATTGTACAATGGAGTTGAGATCATCAAGATAAAACCAAACCATACATCATCGAGGTGTTCGATATGTGGGGCAAAAGTGATCCCCGAAGAGAACCGACAGATAAGATGTCATTGCGGTCACAGAGAAGACCGTGATATCAATGCTGCACGAAATATTCTGTATAAAGGAACACCTGTAGTGCAGCTACGAGGCCTGTGGCTCAGGCCAGACGCATCGCAAGGTGAAGTAATGAAGCAGTCAAAAGATGTGGAGCAGATTACGATGAGTCAGATCAATCAATTATAGATTTGACAGAGCCAAATCTCTTGCATGTACAATAGTTGACACCGGCTCTAGTTTTCTGGTTTTATATCACACTGGAAGAATTACTTTACCTTTGAACTGCGGCACGTTGTCCTTTTCAAATTCCTTGACAATCTGTTCTTTTTGCTCCTGCGTTACGCCTTGGACCAGGGTCTTTGAAAAGCCGCCCTTGTCGCATATGGCTATGATGTATCCGCTGGTGTCAGTCAGGACAAATCCGCTTGACTCGTCAACTATAGCATAATAGTTTTCTTCTCCTACTGGTTCCCATACATCTGACTTTGTATCGCGCAGTGCAAGTGCAGGCATTGCCCGGTTGTTTGTGAGTTTGTTTAGATAGTCGCGTGAGGCCTGGACTCTTTTTTGTCCCATCTTTAATGCCTGAAAATACTGCATGACTCATTTTGAAAAATTAATTATTAAAAGGTACGGTCACAATATTGTTATAACATATCACAAGGCAGAGAAACTGTGCCGCTATCAAACAATACCATAATCCGCCTAAATGAAATCACAACTCAGGTATACGACAAGAAAAACTTGACAGATAAAGATGAGCAGTTGATCCGAGATGTATTCCTCAGAACCCTTGAAAGTGGTGAATATTACGATGTTGACGAAATTGAATCATGGTTTGAAAACGAAGGCAGTTGGAAGCACAGACCAACAATTGTTAGAATAACAAACATTTCACATTATGTGCAGGCAAGATTTGAACAGGGCGGAAAGAAATTACGTATCTTATCGGATCACGATGACGATGATTGCGGCGGTAATTAGTTAGGCTGTAGTTTTTCCAAAAGTTTTGCGACAATTTTGCCGTTTTCTGCTCTTTGTGTCAGAATTTCATCCAGTCGTTTTTTGTCAGTGTCCCTTACCTGATCACTTGCAATAATCTGAAAATATTCTTCATCAAGAGTATTGTTTGCCTGGAGCCGCTTTATTATCTCAAAGAGTACTCCGATAAGCTCATTTTGAGCGCGAATTAATTCGTCTTTTTCTTGCTCTGCCATATTAGAAGAAACAGTATTGGGATTTGTAAGTCTTACAGCGAGGTTTTTTTGAGTATTTTTTTGAGTTCGGGATCTGAGATTTCCTTTTTTGCCGAATCAAAAAATGGCCCTAATTGTTTTTTTGTATAACCCATCTTTTTGTATGACTTGGCCTGTAGCGCCATTTCTAATTTGTCAATTTGATGCAAGAGCATGGCTTCTTTTGTGTTGCTTTGTTGGTATTCCATCCAAAGTTTTTCATATTCGGTTTTGAGTGATTTTGGTAGATTAGCAAGAATTTTTTTCATGGTGTGATTTTCCATTTTTTCCTTTTTTAGTTTTGTCGCATCATCCGGTGTAAGATCACCAGTTATTGCTTCTGCCAAATCATGCAAAAGAGTCATTTTAATTATTTTTTCAGTGTCAAGTTTTTTTAAATCTGAAAATATCATTGCCATTACTGCCATGGAATAACAATGATCCGCAACAGATTCTGGGTCCTTGAGGCCAAGCTTGTTTATCCAGCCCTGTCTTGGAATGGTCTTTAGTTTTATGGCAGTCTTTAGAAAATCTTCAAGCAATCATACATTCACATTTCAAATATTCTATTAATCTATCTAAAGATTCATCAAAAATTTAATAAAATAATTTAGGCGTTGATTTCAATTTGGGTATGATTTTTTTGTAGAGCCTTCCAATATGCCAGATTCACCATGTATTCTATCAATATGTCTTGAAAGATCGTCATTGTTATCAAACTCGGATTCGCAGTATGGGCATGTAGCTTTTTTTACCATGTTTTGATTATACGTATCAAGCCTATAAAGAAATCGTACGGATTGAAAAATTAATCGTTAAAATTATTTTGGGAAAAGTAGATTCGAACAAGATAATAACTGCGAATCTGAAAATCTTCTTACTTGAAAATATACACCAAAACGGGAGACGATGGAACCACAGGACTACAAGGTGGAAAACGAGTTCCAAAATCAGATTTACGAATAATCGCATATGGTGCAGTCGACGAGACGAATTCCTGTCTTGGGGTGGCACTGTCAGGAAATGTTGATGCAGATATCAAGGAATTACTCAGAACAATACAAAACGAATTGTTTGTTGCAGGCTCTGATCTATCAAATCCTGATTTGAAAAATTCAACAAACAGAATCACTGAGCAAATGGTTGTGAACCTAGAAAAGAACATTGACAAATTTGAGGCAGAACTGAGTCCACTTACAAACTTTATACTTCCAGGAGGCCACCAAGTTGCATCGCATTTACACATGGCAAGAACCATAACCAGACGAGCTGAAACTAGTGTTGTCGCTCTATCAAAAAATGAGCAGATCAACGTACACTGTCAGAAATACCTTAATCGATTATCAGATCTTTTGTTTGTGCTTGCGCGCGCAGTCAATAAGCGAAATGGGACAAGCGACATAGTCTGGAAACCATAATTGTAGATTTTTCAAAGCAAAAGACACTTTAATTCCCCCCAGTTTACAGAAAAATTGACGCCAAGGTAGCTCAGCCTGGGAGAGCACTCGGCTGAAGACCGAGCTGTCGTGGATTCAAGTCCCACCCTTGGCACATTTTTTTATTTTATTCTAGACATGTCAATATTTTTCATGGGTGAAAGGCCACAAAAT
>JAHEXS010000095.1 GCA_023252015.1 Candidatus Nitrosotenuis sp.
GGGGAGATCTCGATCCAGTCATTCCGATAACATATGCGGAAAAATTTGTCAGAGAAATTCGTGATTGTAGATTTTACCAGATGGAAAACTGTGGCCACACTCCGTATGTTGAGGATCCTGAGAATTTTGCAATACTCGTTCTTGACTTTCTTAAAACCAGCGAATAACTTTAAATACCTCTATTTGCCGTCTAAAACCCATGAGTGGTAATAATAACCAATATGATTATGTAGAAATGTTCCAAGATTGGATGCAAAAGGGCGGCAAGGCCCAAGCTGAATTCATGAAGACATTTTCATCACAAATGGTAAATAACCAAAAATTTGATCCACTGCAAACCCTAAAAGAAATGACATCAAAAGCATCTGAGGCTCAGACACACTTTGCCAACAATGTGGCCTCTATGCAAAAAACCGCAATGGAGCAGATATTCAACGTTGGAAACATCATGCAAGGTTTCATGACTTGGGGTGCATTCAAAACAACCATTGGAAGCAATGGCAGAATCTCAATTCCAGAAGCAGAACGTGACGCATTGAAGCTCAATGAGGGAGATCTAGTCCAAGTGATTGTTCTCCCGATTGATAAAAAGAAAAAATAGGAGGTGGAAATATGAGTAGCACAGAACAACCAAAAGATATCTTTGCATTGTATATACAGAATGTCGACAAATTCTTCAACGGAATCGAAAAGACAATTCCTAGCTATCACCAATCAATTACTGACCTTCAGCAAGAATGGCTTCAGGCATTTGAAAACAACGTCAAATCAGTAGTAACACTTCAGCAAGAGTTTGCAAACAAATCTGGAATCAACACAACCGTTCCAGAAGCAGCACTAAAAGCAATTAGAGATACAAACGAAGAAATCCTCAAGTCGTACTCTGTTCAGAATCAAGTATTCTTAGCAGCAATTGAAGCAACAAAACAAAACGTCAAAACATTCAACGACAACACAAAATCTTTTGCAGATATGAACAAAAATATCATGCGATACTGGATATCGGCGTTCACACCAACAAGAAATTAAAACCTAATCTTTCTTTTTTATTTTGATCTTTCTTTTAGCCACTCGCACATTTCAGGCAAGACCTTTTTCTGTGAAAATGAGCTTGCAATCATGCCTACGTGGCCTGTCGGATAAATCCTAACTGACTTGTCCTCGCTGCCTACTGCATAATACAGAGGCATGCTGCATTCTGGGGAAACTAGGTGATCTCCTACTGCAATCTGGATGAATAGTGGCATCGTTATTTTTTTGAGGTTTACTTGCTTTCCGCCTACGAACATTTTGTTTTGTATCAGAAGGTTTTCCTGATAGACGTTTTTTATCCACTGCCTGAATAACTCTCCTGGAATTGGGGGAGTATCGCTTAGCCATTTTTCCACCCTTAGGAAATTATCCACAAAGTCTTTGTCGTTGATATTTTTGAAAAATTTATAGTATTTTTCAAGCCCTTGCTCAAATGGCTTTAGGATTGAAAAGCAGTAATACATGAATTCTGGCGGCATGTTGCCTATCGTGTCGACAATTTTGTCAACGTCGATGTGCTTTGTTACATTGCTGACAACAGTGGTGTCCTTCCAACCGTCAATTACTGGTGCGGTTGCAATTAGATTTCTTACCTTGTGTGGATGCAGCGATGCATAAATGGTGGCAAGTGTTCCGCCGGTGCAGTATCCTTGCAAAGAAACGCTATCTACGTCAGACTCTTTTCTTACAAAATCTATGCAATCATCCATGTATGAATTTACATAATCATCAAAGTCTAGATACTTGTCAATGTTAGTTGGAGTTCCCCAATCAATCATGTACACGTCAATGCCTTCTTCGAGCAGCTTTTTTACCCAGCTTTTCTTGGACTGGATGTCTAAGATGTGATAGCGGTTTATGATGGCATAACTGATTACTAGCGGGATCCTGACTTGTTTTGCAACAAGTGGCCTAAAGTGTAAAAGACGAACCTTGTCCTCCTCATAAACTACGTCAAATGGTGTCGACTCTAGTGTTATCTCATCTGGGGCTGGCACAAACTTTGGTGCCTCAGTGACATTTTTTGTAAAGCTCAGAAATTCTTCTACAAGTCTTGGGTCTGTTGACTCATTCTGCATTTTTTGAATCCTCCTTTTTTTCTAGCTTGGACACTCGCTTTCTGAGCTCATGCATCTCCTTGTAGACCTCGTCAATTTCTTTTCTCGTTGGGAGCTTCATTGACTGGAGTATGACATTTAGAATGTTTTCCCAATGTTTTGCTAGTTCTAGTTCTGCCGATACCATCTTGCCGTAATTTTGCCCAAATTTTTCAGAATCGAACAAGCCGGTAAAGTCATTTTCAAAAATGTCAATCCACACCCTTTTGTATGCCTCAAGGTGCTCCACGTCTTGCGGTATGCTTGGTACCTTGGCATCGACCTTTTTTTGTGCATCAACCCACGTTTCGCTTTGTTGCTTGTAGTATTCTGCCAGCCTTTGGTTGAATTCCACAATGTCTTCATACGAATCGATTATCTCTGTTACTACCTTTTTTAGGTCATTTGCATAGTTTCTCATTGGGCCTACTGAGGACAAGGCAATGGGCTTGCCTGACATTAGGTGTAGCAGATCGGTCCAAAACAATGAAACGTGCTTGTAGTATTCAAGTGGTGATTTGGCATCTTGTGACAATGCTGATTACACGCAAATGCTCGCAATAAATAGATCGATTTGCTAATAAACCACAACGGCTAACGTTCGTAACAGAGATGATCATAAATAAAGAACTAATGTGCGAAACAATTCGAAAACTTGATCCAAAGGTACGTTTTGTGGGCCTAATAAACGACAAAGGGCATCTCGTCGCAGGAGGCATGGCTGATGGGAAAAAGACACTTGAAGATACAAAAAAGGACGAAATGCTGTACATGGAGCTTGCGTTGAGGGTAAAAATGCGACAAGAATTTGATGAGGAACTAGGCCCAGTTCGATTTGCAATGTCCTACCGAGACAAAGTACTTGTCATGAGTTTTCCATTGGGAAAGGAAGTACTGCTTGTTTCTGCAGAAAAGGAACTCGATTTTTCGAAATTTCCGTTTTCAGCGCTGAAAATAATCAAAGAATACTCATAGGATAATATTCACTTCAATAATAATACCTGATATGCGCATCATTTTACTTCTGCCGATTCTGGTTGGAATATTGACATTTTCAGCGGCGTCCGGAGAAGTCTTGATCCCTGATGAAGAGTTTGCCGGTTATTTTGACTCTAATGGCATTTACACAATTGTGGGAGTAGTAAAAAATACAGAAAATTATGCCATTACCTCACATGTGGATATATCAGTGAATGATGGCGGAAAAATAATTCCAGTTGGCCAAGATCTGCCGTCAGTTGGAGCAAACAAGGACATGCCATTTAAAATTCGAGTCCCACAAGTGGGTAATAAAAACATCATTCTAGAAAAACCGACAGTCACGTTCAGCAAAAGCATCACACCGCCTCCGTCTGAAACACACGTACTGTATGATAAAACCCTGATTCGTCACGACGATGGTCACATTACTGGCAGAATAACAAATGATGGAAATCACACTGAGTACAATGTTAAGGTGTATGCTGCAATTCACGGGCCAAATAACAAATTCCTAGATGCTGGAATCAATATGGAAAAAATAGAAAAAATCGAACCTGGACAAACAATCACTTTTTCCATCTATCCAGATCCTTCCATTGCGTCCGACGTAAACTATTACAGCTGCTTTAACATTGGAGACGAGACAGTCGTTCCACTGCACGCTACAAGAAATGGAGAGAAATTCAATTTCCGATACGACTCTACGGCCGCGTTTACCGTGAACGGGTTTGATGATACTGGAACAAAACTGTCACTTTATGGAATTAACTCGTTCAAGATTCCGACATATGTGAATTTTGAATTCCCAAGAACATCTGAGGTAGAAAAGTTTGATGTTTTGGTAAATGACAAACCAGTCAAATTTCTCCAAAGTAGAGATGAGGAGGGAAACTGGCATGTGACATTTGACGTAGACTCAACTACTCAAAATGCTATTCTGATATCTGGATTTGAGAATCCAAAAGGGAAAATCACTCCAGGTGAGAACTTTGGCGGAATTCCGCCTTACCTGTATGTGATTCCGATGGTGGCAGCAGTAGGAATTGTAGTCTATTTTTACAAGCACAAAAACTAGACAGATGCCTCTCTTTTTGGTAGTTTTATTGTAAAAGTTGTTGGATTATTTTTAACTGAGAGTGTTCCGCCGTGCCTTTCTATGATGTTTTTGCAGCTTGATAGGCCAAGTCCAGTCCCACTTTGCTTTGTTGTAAATAATGGCTCAAATACCTTATCTAGATCTTCTTTTGCAATACCTGGACCGGAATCCTCGATTTCAATAATTATGTTGTTTGGAGCGGTCTTTACACTGATACTAATTGACCCTGTCCCACTGATCGCCTCAACTGCATTTGTGATTAAATTGACAAAAACAATCTCGAGCTTGTCAATGTCGCAAATTATTTGAGGATTGGCTTTTGGCAGTTGTATCTCAACGTCGTTATCTGTCTGAATATTTTCTATTACTTTTTTTAGAATGTCATGCAATGAGTAATTTTGCAATTTTAATGGGGGCAATTTGACGTAATTTAGGATATCTTCTATTTGGCGGTACATTTTCCTTGCCTCGCTTTCAACTAACGCCAATTGATCAAGCGACTTTTTGTCAAGCTTATTTTTTGAATTTTTTTGAATCATCATTGAATAATTTATGATTACTGTGAGCGGATTTCTCATATCGTGAGTGATTCTTGATGTGAGTTCGCCTATGTGTATGAGTTTGTCATGTCTTTGCTCCGACCCTTCATGCCTTGAATCACTCATACTGAACACCTTGTCTCAATCATTTGTATTTTTTACTTTTTTGTTATAATTAAGATTAGTTAACCAAAACTCAGTTCTTTGTACACTTTTGTGCATGGTATTCGTGATTTGATACCCTGTACCAAACCCAAAATTATTAATGGATGAAATCCGATAAAGTTGGTTCT
>JAHEXS010000096.1 GCA_023252015.1 Candidatus Nitrosotenuis sp.
TGTATGAAAGACTAGGTCACAAAATGCCGCGCGGAATTTTGCTTCACGGAGTAAGCGGGGTAGGCAAGACATTGCTTGCAAAGGCAGTAGCTACTGAAAGCGAGGCAAACTTTGTTTCGGTAAGAGGTCCAGAGTTGCTATCAAAATGGGTTGGAGAGTCCGAGCGTGGAATCAGAGAGATTTTCCGACGAGCGAGACAGGCCTCACCATGTGTGATATTTTTTGACGAGGTTGATTCGATTGCTCCAATCAGGGGTGCAGGTGGAGAGACTGCAGTAACTGAAAGAGTAGTTAGTCAGTTATTGACAGAATTGGACGGAATGGAAAACATGCACGGAGTAATCGTTTTGGCTGCAACTAATCGAGCAGACATGATCGATCCTGCATTACTAAGACCGGGCAGATTTGATAAAATAATTCAGATACCACTCCCAGACAAGGAAAGCAGAAGACAGATTCTTGAGATCAATTCAAAGGAAATTCCAGCAGTCAAAGACAAAAACGATCTTGACTATGTTAATTTGGACAAGATTGCAGATCTTACTGACGGCATGAGTGGTGCAGATGTTGCAGCAATAGCAAACACAGCTGTTTCAATAGTCATACACGAATATCTTGACAAGCATCCAACCAAGGAAGAACTGGAAAAGAGCGTAACCAATGCCAGGGTAACCATGAAGCACTTTGAAGAGGCAGTAAAGAAGGTAAGGACGCAAAAGGATCTAAAGATAGGCCAAAAGATAGCAGTTCCTTATTATAGATAATCTTAAAACGACAACGAAACTAGTTTCTGTAAATGTCAGACTATAGAGGATACGAGGGAAGATCCCTAGAATTTCTAAAGCAAAACAAGATCAAGGTGGGCGATACTGTAAAGATTACAACAAATTCTGAAAACATGGCAACAATAATGCCGCGATACGAGCACAGTGATGATCAACACATAGTTGTAAAATTCAAAAGCGGATACAACGTCGGACTGGAAATAAACAATATTAAAAAAATTGAATGCATCTCAAGCATAGACATAAATCAAAAAAAGGAACTGTCCCCAACAAAACCCAATCCCCAGTTACCAAAGATTTTACTTCTCTCAACTGGCGGAACAATTGCAAGCAAAATTGACTATAGGACAGGCAGTGTTACCCCTGCACTAACCGCACATGACCTCTATTCGATAGTTCCTGAGCTGGATGATATAGCAAATATTGATGCCGAAGTATTATTTTCTGAATACTCTGAGAATCTAACTCCGGAACACTGGAAAAAAATTGCAGAAAAACTTGACTCTTATTCTAAATCAGATTACAAGGGAGTAATAATTGCCCATGGAACGGACACGATGCATTATACTGCCGCATTTTTGTCATTTGCTCTGGCAGGATTTCCCATTCCAATAGTTCTAGTGGGATCCCAGCGATCATCGGATAGGCCATCGTCTGATGCCGCATCAAATTTGATTGCAGCTACAAAATTTATTGTAAAGTCCAATACGAATGGAATTTTTGTTTCCATGCATCATACAGAAAGTGATGACGACATTGCGTGTCACTTTGGCACTCGCGTTAGAAAAAACCACACAAGCAAAAGAAATGCGTTTGAAACAGTAGGCGGAGTTCCCGCATTCATAGTTAGACAAGGCGAGATAATTCAAAATGCCAAAAACCAGTATTTCAAACAAAAACAATATACTCCAAAAATAAATGTCGATACCCGCGTAGCACTCGTAAAATATTATCCAGGCTATGATCCCAAACTAGTACAGGATCTGATTAATCAGGGATACAAGGCAATAATTTTTGAGGGAACCGGTCTTGGTCACATAGGAAAAAACATGTACGGTATCATCAAAAAGGCAAAAGAAAGCCAAGTTTTTCTTGGCATGACATCACAATGTCATGATGGAAGGATCAACATGGCAATATATGAAAGCGGAAGGGATCTTTTGCACCTTGGAATAACTCCACTATCAGATATGATTTCTGAAACGGCGCTGGTAAAAGCAATGTGGGCACTTGGAAGCGGCAAAGTCGATGACTTGATGCTAGCAAATATTGCCTCTGAATACACAGAATAAGATTTAAGGTAACTTGAGGAAGCATAAAACGTGTCAGAGATTCAAATTGATAAAATCGGATTAAAGGTAGGTTTGGAAATACATCAGCAGCTTGCAACTAATAAGAAATTGTTTTGCAGCTGCAATCCAATTGAATCGGAAGATTATCCCATCAAGTTTTTTCGAAGACTCCGACTTGCAAAAAGCGAGCTTGGCAAGTACGATCCTGCTGCAGTCTTTGAATCATCAAAATCAAAACTGATATCATACAATGCAAATCCACAAAGTAGTTGCCTTGTTGATTACGACGATGAGCCTCCTCACAATTTGGACAATGATGCAAAGACAACTGCTCTAATAATTGCCTCTGCTCTGCATTCAGATATTTTTAGCGAGATTCATGTTATGCGGAAAATTGTAATTGATGGTTCCAATACCTCTGGCTTTCAGAGAACAATGCTGGTTGCAAATGGAGGATATCTCGAAGTGGAGCAAAAAAAAATTGGCGTCCAGTCAATTTGCCTAGAAGAAGATGCTGCAAAGCTTCTCAAGGATACAGAAGCCGTACGAGAATATTCCTTGGATAGACTTGGTACACCGCTTGTAGAAATTGCATTGGATCCAGTTGAAGGCACCCCTTCAGATGTAAAAAAAATAGCACTTACCTTAGGCAGATTGCTACGTGTTACGCGTCGAGTTACACGAGGCATAGGCTCAATCAGGCAAGACGTTAACGTCTCAGTTAGTGGAGGAGGTATCGTAGAAGTCAAAGGAGTTCAACAGCTAGACCAGCTCGAAGAGGTCATCATGTACGAGGCAAAGCGACAACATGGCTTGCAGTTAATAGCAGAAAAATTAAAGAAAATTCAATTTGATGACTTGACAAAAGAAAACACACTTGATGTGACATCGTTTTTTGAAAGCTCAAAATCTAAAGTAATCCAAAAATCACTAAAAGATAAAGCCTTGATCAAGACACTAAAAGTCAAAAATTTTGCTGGAATGTTTGGCTATGAGCCATATCAGGGAATAAGACTTGGAAAAGAGCTCGGACAACAGGTAAGGTTTTTTGGAATAGGCGGAATTTTTCATTCGGATGAGCTGCCAAATTACGGAATTGAAAAAGAAGAAGTAGAGCAGTTAAGAAAAATGTTAAAGACTGAAGAATCGGATGGATTTTTGATAATTGCCGGCTCTAAAGACAAGATAGAATTTGCCATTGATGCAGTAATAAACAGAATAAAAGAGGCAAAGAATGGAGCTCCTGCTGAGACTCGTGCTGCTACACCTGCAGGCGAAACAGTGTTCCTAAGGCCAAGACCCGGTGCATCTAGAATGTATCCAGAGACTGACATACCGCCAATTATGATCACTAATAATGAATTAGAGTTTGCAAAAAACAACATTCCAAAGCCCTGGGATTCTGCAATATCAGAAATCCAGACAAAGTACAACCTCAATAAACAGCTGTCAGAACAGCTTTTTGATTCGGATTATTTGGATTTGTTTGAATCTATATGTGCCAACAAGGCAAATAACCCAAATTTTGTAGTGTCGATATTATGCTCAACAATAACAAATCTGGGGCGACGCGGCCTTGACACAACTCTGCTAAAATCTGAACATATTGCCAGATCTTTTGAATTACTATCAGATGGCAAGATTACAAAAGAGTCGCTTGAAATGATTTACGAATCAATAATGTCAGGTAAGATAAGATCTGTTGAAGAATTTATTGAAAAACATTCCAGTTCTATGAGTGAGGATGAATTAGAGCACTTGCTTGATGAGTTGATAAAAAACAATCTCAATATAATCAAAAAACAAGGCAGTCATTCAAGCAGCATGCTGATGGGAATGGCAATGAAATCGCTTCGTGGAAAAGTCCCTGGCGAAAAAATAAGTAAATTATTAGAAATGAAAATTTCAAAAATATTAGAAAAATAAAATACGCCAGATAGTGTTTAGTCTAGTTTTCTTCTTCCTGTTCCTCTTCCCATGGACACATAATGGCCTTTTGAGGATGGTTTTGTTGTTTCAGGTGTATCTTTGAGTCTTCTTTTACCGGTTCCGCGACCAGACGATACATATTCCTCTCCTGCTTTTTCCTTCACCTTTTTTTGATATTCCTTAAATTTTTCTCCAGACCAATTTGCTTCCTCAGAATCAACTTGTCTTTTTGTGGTTCCTCGTCCACCTACTTTGGTAATTTTTCCCATTAGCGAGTACTATGGGACACTATGGTTTAAAGTTGTTCATGAAGGTGATTTCAAAATATGATACATGTTAGAACTGAACTATACAAGTAATATTGAAGACGAAGGGATTTGCAAATACCAAACAAGATTCTAAAATAGTTCACTCAAATCATTTGGATAGCAATATGGTTTAACTGGAGGGCACGGCAAAATGGTAGCTGCAAATTACAATATAATATGTGTGTGACCCTTTTTTGAAATTCCTAAATAGTTTTTTTCTACTTTTTCCAAGTTTGTGCTTTTTGTTTTCAATTAATTCCAATTTTTGCCCCAAAAATTTGTACATGCTGAATAAACATGGTCCAAACTGACTTGATTTGTATTGGATGTGATTTTTCAAAATAGAAATGAATAGGTTGCAACGTTACTGGCGTAGGTTTTCAATCGAAAGGCAGGCTTTAAGATAACCTCCAAATTGGCCAGATAGACGAGTAATTATTAGCAGATTGATGTGAACTACTGACATCTCCCTGCCCTGAAGGGTGTGGGCTCTTCAGATATTAGTAAAAAATGCGGGAAGTGGGATTTGAACCCACGAACTCCTTGGAGATAAGGATCTGAACCTTACGCCTTTGACCGGGCTGGGCGACTCCCGCAAACATGGTTCTTTGATGCCAAAAT
>JAHEXS010000097.1 GCA_023252015.1 Candidatus Nitrosotenuis sp.
AATCATTTGCAAAAAACACCACACCATAAATTGTTCAAGGTGTGAAAACATGGTGCCAAAGCCCTCGCAGTCAGAACTCACAGATGCGATAGACGCGGCCTAGTCCTAGATGGGGATCATAATGCCACAATCAACATTTTGAAAAAAGGACTGGACATATTTAGGATCAAACTACCGCAGGAAGTCATGGGCTCTAGCGAGTGGTAGTTCACAATCTTGGCGCGATTTCTGTTGTGTCTTGATCCGATAGAGATAGTTTTGCAGATTAACCTGTTTTCTGTTTTACCAAATATACACTAAAATTATTATCTGCATCAATGCTGTAATCGGCAATCTTTTCAAAATCATATCCCTCTATTCCCTTTATCTTGTCGTAGAGCGATTCATCTACGACAAGCGTGTTTGGACTTGCAAGTGTGTTTATTTTTGCGCACTTGTTGACAGTGATGCCAAATATGTCGTCAATTGTTGAGGTAGCGACGATTGCCACGCGAACGGGACCAAAGGCTGCGCTTATCCTATAGTTTACATCAGGTAGTTTTTCAGATGCTAGCCTCTCATCGATTTTAATTTTTGACATTAACATATCCGTGGAACACTTTAACATGTTTTCAAATGGCTCCGTCTCATCAGTGTCGGTTTTTGGAAAATAATACAATAATGCGTCTCCGATGTTTTTTACTACAATTCCTCCGTACTGAGTTACTATTGTTGCCATCGAATTAAGGAATATTGAATAAAACTTACTTGTTTCAAGGTCAGAGAGTTTGGTAGTAATCTTTGTAGATCCTACAATATCGACAAAGCACACACAATAGTTGGAACTATACTCTGAGAACTGGAGCAGTATGTCTTTTTGCTGCTTGATTATGTCTTCACGCTCTCTGATTTTGATTAACGAATCTTGGATTTTTTCAGCCATCATATCAAAGGAGTGTGAGAGATCTCCAATTTCGTCCCTTGTTGCGATGTTTGTTCTGATATCGAAATTACCGTCGGCAATTTTATTTGCGGCGTTTCGAAGCTTAATTATTGGCCTTGAAATTAGTTTTGACAAAAAGAATGCCGCAGCTCCTACAACGAGAGTCATGACTATGCCAAGTATGATAATTTTTTCTTGTAGGCTTTTGACTGGCTGAAAAACTTCGTTATCGTCGATTTCTACAAGCAGAACTAGGCCTAAATCTTCCATACAGTTTGAACTTCCCAAGATGAATACTTGTCTGTAGTCAGCATACTGTCCGTGAAAGTTTTTCTTAATGTCAAAGCATTCGCTTACTGCATAGGTGTTTACTATTTGATGGAATGGTGCGTTTTCTAGGAACCTTGACTCTGTTATCATCACCTTGTTTTTGTTTACCAAGTATGCCTCACCTGTTTTTCCCAGTCCAAATCTGTTTAGCAAAATTTGATCAATTGACTGCGTGTTTGCAGTAACTATGGCAACTCCAATTGCCTCTTTGTCTTTTGGTTTGTCAAAAATTGGAGTCACGGTTACAAGCTTTCGCTTGTTGTCCTTACCAAGTATTATTTCGGCAAATGGTCCCTTTACGCCTTTTACAAATTTTTGGTCTGTTAGAAAGTTCTTTTTGTTTTTGGTATTGATTAGTGAAAATAATTCTTTTCCATTTTTCCCAATAATTTCAACATTTTCAAGTTCATTTGAGCCGCCAATGGTAGTTTCAAATGCTTGAATCTGAATGAGAAAGTCTATTCTTTTTTCCGATATCCTCTCACTCAGCACATAATCATCATCTATTATGTTAAGATCATTGATGAGATTTCTTATCATTGGGTCTGTTCCAATCACCTGAATTTGCTGCAGTCTTGAATTAAACAGACTTCTAATGGAGTCACCTCTGATTGTTGACTCACTAAGCAATTGATCCATTATCCTTTCCTCAAGTATGATGTTTGAATAATGAAATGATAGTGCAATTGTAATCCCGATTCCTATCACTGATACGAATATTGCCAAAGTGACCAGTTTTTTATCAAGTGTGAGAGGAATTGTGAGTCCCATGGATTTTTCCAAGAGTGTTGGAATATCTCTTTTTCCTAAATTTTCAATTTGGATTTATGCTAGTATATACTACATATGACATGCGAGGACTCTGTCATGTCTGCCTTGTCTCAAACGTTGAACTGGTGTTTGACAGAGGGCAAATTCTCTGCAAATCGTGTTTAAAAAAGCAAAAAACTAAATCCACATAATAAAAACAACATAAAATGAAGCTTGGAATATTCTCCCACTGTACTATGGATCAAATAAAAATTGGCACAAACTCATACGATCGACCCGGAGGACCTGCATGTTACTGCAGTCTTGCGGCAAGAAGGCTTGGCTTTGATGTGGATTTGTTTACAAAATTTGGCCCCGATTTTACATTTACAAATGAATTGCAAAAAGATAAAATAAAATTTGCTAATGCTTTGTCAAACAAACCTACAACAAAATTTATTTTGGAAATAAACAACTCGGAAAGAAGTCTTTGGTTGGAAAACATTTGCGAAGAAATCCCATATGAAGATTCAGATGCAGATGGCACGCTGATAAGTCCTGTGTTTGATGAGGTTTCAAAAGAAACTCTAGACAGGATTAAAAAAAATTCCAACATGGTATTCTTGGACCCACAAGGATTTCTAAGGAGAGCCGATTCTCAAAAAAAAATATTTCTTGACAGAACTGAGCTAGACTTATCAAACATTACTGCAATAAAGTCGGATCCAAGCGAGGTTCAGAACTTGACTGGATTGTCAGAAATGGAAGGAGTACTGAGTTTGCAAAAACGTGGAGTAGAACATGTACTGTATACGAACAAGCGCGACGTTTCACTTTTATCAAAAAATCGATTATACTCCATCAAATTGCCAAATATGGCTATCGCCGACACATCTGGCGTTGGCGATATATTTACTGCGGTGTTTTGCTGTACATTGTTAAAGGAAAAAGACATTCTTTGGGCATTTAGCTTTGCAGGAGGAGCTGCACAGGCAGCATTAGAATCAAAACAAATTGGTCTTGACAAGGTTCCTTCAAAAGGGCAAGTTCAAACAAACGCCTCATATTATTATAATATGATGAAATTTACTGACGTCTAGGCTTTTATTATAATTGATAGTTGTCTCTATGTGCATATTGGAATTTCCGGTTCCACTCCGTCTGATCTTGCAGTAAAAACCATCAAAACAATTCTTGATGATCATGGAATAGATTCTACATATGTTGGCAACAAGTCAAGAAAGGACGTCGACTGTATAATTGTCACAGGCGGAGATAAGGGCGTTAGAAATTATTTTCACAAAACACAAGATCCTCAAATTCCAATTCTAGGTGTAAGTGAGTCAGAAACAAGTGGCTTTTTGGCACAAATTGATCTAAAAGAATTTTCATCTTATGTCAACCGTATCAAAAAACAAGACTATGAGACAAGCGAATTTACAAGACTCGGAGTCAAAATTGATGGAAAACCAGTATCATCAGTACTAAACGATGTGGCAGTATTTCCATCAAAAAGCGCAATGCTCATGGAACACATACTTAGGGTAGATCATGAAGAGGTCTGGCACGATAGCAGTGATGGAATCATAATATCAACTCCAATTGGATCTTCTGCATATTCCATGTCTGCTGGAGGCCCAATGATATTTCAGGACTCGCCGGTGTTTGGAATTGTTTCGGTTAACTCGCTTGACATTACAAGAAGACCCCTTATAGTGCCAGATACCAGTATGGTGGAAATTGATGACATTTCTGCAAGATTGTACTGTGAAGTGATTCTGGATGGCATAGACCGATTCAAAATAGTAAATACTTTGGAATGCATACAATCTGACCCTCCTGCCAGAATTATAAAAATGAAAAAAGACTCTACTGCAGTATCTGCACTAACCAAGAAGGTAAGGCTTGCAGAAGATCTGCTCAACATGCCTCCAAGCTCGAAGCTTTTACTAAAGACTCTTGAATATGAGGGAATATTGACGCAAAGAGAACTTGCAGCTAAAACCCTACTTCCAGATAGAACAGTACGCCTTGCATTGAGACATCTTTTAGACAAAGGCTATGTCAAAAAGAAGATCTCAATTAGGGATGCAAGACAAAAAATATACGAGATTTCTAATCGACTGGACTATACATGAGACTGATTGCTATTGTATCTGTCCTGCTTTTACTGTGCGTGACTTTTAGTTCTACTGCGTTTGCAGAGACCAAAGTTCCATACTGGATTATCCAGAATCTAAGGTGGTGGGCCAATGACAAGATCCCAGTAACCCAAGTAGAACCGGCATTGTTGTGGCTTGGCGCAAAAGAGAAAATCAAGATGACTCTAGTTGACGGCCCATCTCAAATCCCGCTTTCAATAAAAAATGATACAAAGAGATGGAATTTTGGAGAAATCTCAGATATAGAATTTTTTAACAAAATAAAATCAGGACTAAAAGATGGCTCAATCAAGATTTCCTCAAAATCAAAATTTAACATAAATGACTATAAGGAACACGAATTTTCAGGATTTTCTCCACTTTTTAGGACTTTTGCATACAAAAAAGACTTTGTTACTATAAATGGTGAGCTTGCTCCGCTAGACATGCACTTTGAATTACGTTCAGATCAAAACGAGACATACAAGAAACTAAGGGTAAATGAGAAAGACAGCATTGTAATAGTTCCACTTTTTACCAAGTCTGCATACTATGAACCAGGATTCTATGCGTATCATCGGGGCGATTGTGACACAAAATGTTTAACAACCTCAATCAAATACGCATCTCCGTATGGGTATTCTGGCTCCTCTAACGCAGTAAAGATTTTGAATTTGTTGGGATACAAAACCATTACGGATGTTGCAGTGGACACGAATCCGACGATTCTCTCTAAATACAAAAAAGTAATTGTCCTG
>JAHEXS010000016.1 GCA_023252015.1 Candidatus Nitrosotenuis sp.
TGGACTGACACCTTTGAGTTTGAGTTTTCCTTTATCATCCATCATTCCGGATGCTTTTAATTCGTTTTTGACTTCTTCTGGAAGTTTTTGCAGTTTCTCAGCTGCTTTTACTTCAACTTCGTACTTGTGCTCAAGCTCATCCATATTTTGACAATTTTCCTACCGTGATTTATAGACTTTGATGACAGAAGACAGGATTTATCCTGTGGATGAATGTCCGTAATTACGTAATGACCACCTTGAAGTTCACATCTTTAGCACGACGTTCTTCCACTTTGCCCGGCTCTGACATTGAGTACTTTTTGCGGATTTATCATATTTAACAACCAATCAACACGTAAAGCCGAAACTGGATTGAGTTCAGACAGAGTACCGTAGGAACTACAGGAATTCATGTCTGCAGAGATCAAAATCTCAGTCGTTGAAGCAGAAAGAGGCTACCTGACTTCTGGTAGTGGTTCACTACTATGGATGTGCGATCTAAAAATGGACTTCAACTTTTATATTGATAGATTTTTTCCCAAAAATTGGAAACAATTGCTTGCAATTTTTGATGTAGAAGGAGTTCTCTTTGATGCCGAATATCTGCCAATTCTTGCAGAAAAGATAGACAAGGAAAAAGAAATCTGGGAAATTACAAGAAAGGGAATTCAAGGACTGATAAACTGGGAGGATGGACTAAGAACGCGTGTCCGTGCTTTAAGAGGATTAAGCTATGATGTGTGCAAGCAGGTAGCAGACGACCTACCGATAATGACTGGTGCAAAGGAAACATGTCGTGTACTAAAGGCTGCAGGCTGGAAACTACTTGCAGTATCTGGAGGATTTACCATTATGACTGATAGACTAAAAGAAGAACTCTGCCTTGATTACGTGTATTCTAACGAACTTGTCTTCAAAGACGGAAAACTTGAAGACGTGCAAATCCATGTCACATCCGATAAAGCAAAATCTGCACGAGCGAAAATAGCCGAATGGCAGGAAAATAAAGATGACATCGTAGTAACAGTCGACGGTGCAAACGACCTGACTCTTTTTGATATCTGTGGTCTTGGAGTTGCCTTTCGGGCTCAGGATGTTGTCAAAGAAAGAGCAAATGTGACAATCGAAGAAAAAAATCTCGCAAACCTCATTGCTGTCGTAAACAAACACTACAAGCTTAACCTGCCAATTCAAACCGTGGCCTAGTCCTAGATTTTAATAAAAGACAACATTGCGTAATACTGATGTCGCTTGAAATAATCCCCGTTGTAATAAATAAAGAAATTAAGAAAGGCGACGATCTGGCAAAAGTTTTCACATCTTCATACAAGGGCCTATTGGATGGTGACATTATTGTAATATCACAAAAAGTAATCTCAAAGCAAGAAGGAAGACTAGTTGAATTGGCTGGCGTAATTCCATCTCTTCTTGCAGTTGGAATTGCAACAGAATACGAAAAGGATCCAAGACTAATGGAGGTGATTCTCTACGAAACCAAAAGAATAATCCGAATGGAAAATCGCATCATAATTGCCGAGACAAGGCATGGTTTTATCTGTGCAAATGCTGGCGTTGACGAAAGCAATCTTCCACAAGGGTTTGTCGCAATGCTTCCAGAAAACCCAGATGCATCTGCATCTAACTTTCATTCGTCTCTGCAAGAAATGACTGGGAAAAAAATAGCGATTCTAGTATCTGATACCTTCGGTAGGCCTTTCCGTGAAGGACAAACAAACTGTGCGATTGGCGTAGCTGGAATGAAGCCAATAAATGACTATGCTGGAACAAAGGATACCTTTGGAAGGACATTGCGAACTACTGCAATTGCGGAGGCAGATGAACTCTGCGGTGCCGCAGAACTCGTAATGAAAAAGACTGAGAACTGCCCGTTTGTAATAATTCGCAATTTTGATTTTAGTCCATCCAGCGATACCGCAAAACCACTAATTAGAGCAGAAAAGACTGATCTATTCAGGTAATATAGAAAAAGAATTATAATCATAACAAAAAAAATTTCCAATTGATTGAATCATCTAAAAGCTGAGCTACATTGTCATAACTCATTTTCCAATTTTCATGTGGGTAAAGATGAGGCGCCATATGACTGTGATATTACAATACCTGAACAACTGGAAAGATCATACGCTCTTGGACTTGATGCACTTTTTGTAACTAACCATAACACGTTGAATGGATATAGGCAAATTTTGGAATACAAAACTGATCATGCAAAATACAAGACGATCCAAATTCTTCCAGCAGAAGAAATCACAACCAACACTGGTGCGCATGTAATAGCGTATGGAATATCAAAAGAAATCAAAGCCGGTCTTACATTAGAGGAAATAGTTGATGAAATAAAAAAACAGGATGCCGTGTCGTGCGCCCCGCATCCATTTAGTCTGCTTGATGCTTTGCGAGAAAAGGCAAAGATGTGTGATTTAGTTGAGATTTTTAATAGTAACAACGTTGATGTAATATCAAACGCGCGCGCAACCAAGTTTTCGCTTGACAACAACAAAGTTGGCATCGCGGGAAGTGACTCGCATGTTCTCTCAACACTTGGACGATGTGTAAATCTTGTTGAATCTGAAAATACCCTGGACGATGTACTGTACGCAATGAAGCACAGTAGGATAACAATACAGAACACTGGTTATGCGCATGAAAAGGAAACTCTGGAACACATCCAATACAAAATCAATAACTCAAAGGACTATCTTGCAGAATACATCAGAGAACATTATCCGAACTCACAGTGGATGTTTTCATTACTGCTCAAAATGTATGATTTGAATCAAAACAGCTATCTCTGGTCGCTAATATACAAGCTGTCAGTATATCTGATGAAACGAATATCAAAGAAAATCAATCTGCTTGATTACGACGCATCACCATTAAAGAATAGAAATATTGCTGATATGCTCCGAATGGCAGTCTGATCCACAATAAACTAATCTGGCCTGAATCTTTGATCTGCAATGCCAATTATTTTGATTTTTATTGCAGTGCTGCCAAAGGATCGAATTTTAAAATATGGATCTCCCCACTTTCGGTAATACTGTAATTTGTCGTCTCCTGTCATGTGAACTCCTATGATGTTGCCTGCAGATGTCTTTACCGTATGAAACGTGCAAAGCTTTTCCTCCGTGACACCGTCTTGTCTTGTCTGCATGAAAATAAAGTCGGCCGTACCGTTCTCATACAATGACATGACTGGGTCAAACGGGTTCACCGAGTTTGTTTTTTTCATAACTTCGTTAATCAAATAACTGTTAAAGTGATACCTTGCATATTCTTCCATGTGTTCTGCCTCATTTCTATATGTCCAAGGCGTATCCCTGTCAAACACAATATTGTAAATTCCGCCCACGTTTGGGAGGTCTGTTTTTTCACCTTTTGTTGCACTGTATAATGCTGCAAGTCCAAATCTTTTTGCCTTGGCATTTGTAATACCGAATATTTCGTGGAACACCTCATACATACCTGCAGTCTTTGAATCTGTAATTGCACTCATCATTGGAAATCCCATTGATGCGCATAATGATGTATGGTATTTGGTGGCAAACAGTCTAAATGACTCCGTTGCAAGTTTTTTCATCTCTTGGATTTTTGGAATGCTATTTTCAAAATGTACAAGATTCTGATACGCAAATGTATTTTCTTCATTTATTGCAAGAATTCTTTTTATGGTGTTTAGAACCAACATGGAAATTTTGTCATCCAGTCCATGTCTTTTAGTAATTGATTCAACAATGGCAATATCATTTGTCTTATCCATTCTATGATTTTATAATCGTCATAATTAATTAAAAATCCGATTTAACTAACACTAAAGTTAAAGAACTGGTAATTTCTTAGAGGTTGAGACATTATCTCATCCCCATGTTAAGTTTCAGAGGGTGGAAGAAAAAACAGAAAATTCAGTGGAATATGTAGCCTCTGGTTAGTTTCTTTGTAGGTTACTCTATCATCATGATCTACGATTAGAAAATTGAGAGGATCTAATTCCACTATCTAAGATAACCACGCCAATTGCAAGAATGACTGCTACTATAACAGCAAACGTTGTATCGGTAAACTTGGAAAAATCTACAACCTGTGATGGATTGTTTGGTGTAGGACCGTTTTCATTTATTATTTCAATAAAAGTCAAAAAACCGATAGCGAGAATAATCAGACCTATGGTGATTTTTGCAAATTCCATTATGCCATCTATTTACTTATACGATAGTAGGATATTATTCGAGTAATAGTTATTAAACAGTATCATAATATAAACACGTTCTATCGATGACTGCAATACCAACTAAAATAGAAAAACAGATGGAAAAAGTTGGCATCAAAGCATTTGTTGTCATAAACAAGAGGGGCAGAATTGTTGACTCTTTTGGAGAAAATGGGCTAAACATATCAAAGGAAAAAAAAGAAGTTCTGTTTATGTCGACTGTGCTTCAATGTTCTATGCAAGATGAGCAAAATGATGATTTTGGTAGAATGCAGTTTTGTATAACTAAACGCGATAAATCAAAGTTTTTCTGCCAGCATGTAGGTGGGGACAGAATAGCTATCATTGTTGCGAACAATCGTACCGATGATAGTGCAATCGTCGATTACGTTAATCAGATAAGCAAAATGTACACCCTCGATACAATTTCAGAAAAAGATGTGATGCTTTAGATATGAATATCTACGACATGAAACAGGTGCATTGTTACAAGTGTTTAAGGTTCATTGGCGAAATCGACTACGAGGCTGAGGTCACTATGCCTATCTGTGGAAAGTGCGCCAACCCAATGCCAGAACATGATGACAAGCTAAGATATGTTGCAAGTAGGTATGCTCAACCAAAAATAAATGCGATTCACACCTAGTCAAACAAATTTTTGAAAATTGTTGTTATCTTATAATCATAATAGCAAATTCCAGTATGTTCCAAATGAACCAGCACGCAAAAGAAAGAGAATTCTTATCATCATCTATAATTCAAGCATTTCTATTAGTTCTCACTATGATCTTACGGACTGAAAAAGTAAAAAGGCAGATTTCAATCATCTTTTAAAACCTCTTGAAAGCATCAATTTTACTAGTAAACCATACGCAGATTATAGACCGGGCTATCCTGCAATCAAAGGCTACACAAAAGACATTCTAAAGGCTATCAATTTACATGCTGGCACAAATTATCAATACATTCCATTGGTCAAATAAGAAAACACTGGAACCACAAAAAACTTAGTATTGGAATTATGATACTATTTTTGACTAACATCTCATGACAAAAATATCTAGTAATTTATCAAAAATCCTGCAAAATCTATGCTGAATTGAGTGTAAATATCACTTATCAGATAACTAATTTAACGGAAAGTAAGCATAAAATACCGATCTTCTTTTCATTAAAAAATTAATCCAAGCTAATTTTGTTAATATTACGTTACTACATACTAATAGATTTTAATATGACAAACGGGCCTTTGAAAAATATCGATGAGTGCAACGACCAAAAAACTAGATGCACGTGGATTGTTCTGCCCGGAACCTGTATTTAGAACAAAAATCGAGGTCGAAAAAATGCAAGTGGGTGAAACACTGACCGTTCTTGCAGATGATCCAAATGCTGAAGAAGACATCTCACGATGGGTCAAACGAACCGGACACGAACTTTTATCTCTTCAAAAAAGAGATAGCGAATTAGAATTTTCAATTAAAAAGGTGAAATAGTTAGTGGCAACCAAAGTCCTGGATGACGCAGATATCCTAAACAGAATTGGGAATACTCCGCTTGTAAAACTAGAGTCATTATCTAATGGCAAGGTAAATTATTATGCAAAACTGGAAAGCTACAATCCATTTGGTTCAGTAAAGGACAGGGCCGCATACTGGATGATTAATGACGCCGAAGAAAAAGGCAAACTAAAACGTGGTAAGACAATAATTATCGAGCCGACATCGGGAAACACTGGAATTGCCCTTACTGGAATTGCGAGCATTCTTGGATACAAAGTCGAAATAGTAATCCCAGAAAAGGCAAGCGAGGAAACAAAAAAGATAATCTCAGACCTTGGTGCAACAATACATCAAACAAGTGATGACCTGTGTCCGAAGGTTGGCGCTGGAACTGATCAGAGTATAGCACTTGCTACATCCATCGCATCCTCACGACCTGACAAGTATTTCTCCCCAAATCAGTATTCGAACGAGGCAAATTACATGGGCCACTACAAGGGAACTGGACCTGAAATATGGAAACAAACCGAAGGAAAAATAACTCATTTTTTCACAGGAGTTGGAACTGGAGGAACAGTTACTGGAATTTCTGCTTTTCTCAAAGAACAAAACTCCAAAGTTAAAACAATAGCGGTTCAACCGCAACAAAATCACCTAATCCAGGGTTTGCGTAACTTCCAGGAATCTGCAAAACCGGATTTGTTCTTAAGGCGTGAAAACGTAGTGGATGACTGGATAACAATAACAAACGAACAAGCATTTGCAGCCGTTAAGGAAATATTCCAAAAAGAAAGACTGCTTGTTAGTCCGTCATCTGCAGCAATTTATGCCGGAATGAAAAATTATCCAATCGATGAAGGACACATAGTTGGCATTTTTGCAGACGATGGAAGAAAATTCAAGAGCCTTTATGCGCAACAAAAGGTTTTCACAGAAGGGGATTTTGATCTCGCTCTCAAAGAGGCAAAACATCTCTCAAAGATCGCCTATCTGTAATTTACGACTCGGGCAATAAGATTACACTCTTTATGGTGGGGGATTATTAGATCTGAATCTTGCTAATCATCGTGTTTAGCGAAAATGGTTTTTCAAGGATTTCAACGGATTCTGGTATTGTGCCTGGTGCTTTGAGTAGGGAATTGATGTCGTATGCAGAAGCAAAAATAATTCTCTGATTTGGTCTTTTGTCTAGGATTTCCTTTGCTACCTCGACTCCGCTTTTTTTAGGCATGTTGTTGTCTAGCAAGACTACGTCGAATGGGTTTTTGTCTAACAACTCAAATTCTGTCTTTCCAAGTTCGTACGTGTATTTTTCTAAGCACTCTTGACCGTCTCTTGCAACAGTTACACTATGACCATTTTTTTCAAGTATTTTTGTATACTGGGAAATAGTAAACGCGTTATCCTCTGCAATCAATATGTTTAGAGTCATTTTCAAATTTTCATGCGTAAGTTCATACATTAAGTTGAGTTTGTCTAAACCAGACGAACAATACGCTAACTGGTCAACGAATCGACAGTTTTTCTTTGTGATAGTGGTAACGAGAACTCGAATGTTGCCCCGCAGTCTTTGTTGTTTCGTGCAGTGATCTCGCCTCCATGTGCAGAAATTATTCCCTTGCACAAGAATAGTCCAAGGCCATTGCCGTCTTGATTTTCACTCTCATGACCCTTTGTCACAAACTTGCCAAAGATGTTTGGTAAGATATCCTCCGGTATGCCAAGACCGGTGTCGCTTACTGTGACAAGTAACTTGTCTGATTTTTTATTAACCAAAGTCTTTACCTTAATTGTACCGTTTTCTGTAAATTTGATTGAATTATTTATCAAATTTCGAAGGACTTGCTCAATTCGTGTCCCGTCTAATGTTATTTCAGCATCATCGTCTAACTCTTCTATGATTTTGACGTTCTTGTTTAATCCCGTCTTTAACATTTTGGTTGTATCTAAAATTAATTCGTTGACTCTTAATTTTTCGTGATATAATGTCAGGCGATTACTATCTATTCTGGTCACATCCAGCACATCGTTTGCCAATTCTTGTAATTTTTTTGCAAGTGTAGTTACTCCATCCCATGCCTCTTTTTGGTCGATATCTCCTGACTGTGCAAGCTCTGCAAAGCCAAAGATTGGCTGAATCGGGCTTTTTAGCTCATGAGACGCTATGCTGATAAAGTCATTTTTTAGCTTGTCAAGATCACGTAGTTTTTTGTTTGCATCTTGTAGTTCTAGCGTTTTTGATTCTATCTCTTTTTTTATCTCAGAATTATTCTGGTGGATGAAATGTCTAAGGGAAACTGCAATCATTCCTACCACCATCATGATTCCAATTTGGACTATGAGCCATCCTCGTTCATGTCCCTCAATTGCATTAATTGACTGCTCATTGAGCCTTTTGATGTCGTTTGATGTCGAATCTATCTTTTCTTTAATCTGATTTTCTTTTAACGTGACCTGTTTTAGCAGAAAATCGCCCTGAGTAGAACCTGATGCATCCTTTGCCAAGTCTTCAAATTCGTTATGAGTTTGCTCAATATCTGAAAACATTTTGTGTATCTGCTTAAAATCACTGCCAACTAAGTCTGTTGGCGCCATATTATATCCTGTTTCGGCCAGCTTTTTTCCTTGCACTGTACTTGATTTTACGATGGTATTGCTTGACCAAAATTCTTCTTTTGCTTTATCCAAATCATTACCTGATAATTGTCCAGCTTTAATTTTTTCAAAATTTGCAACTTGATTTGCCTGGTGATATCTGATCTCACCAAGAATATTTTGAAGCGGCTCATATTCCTGTGATATGCTTATGATCTCTTTACTGACTTTGGACATTTGATATGTGCCAAATAGAATGGTGATTCCTAACAGTAGGATGATTATTCCAACCATGCCACTAATCTTAAAGCTAGTCTTTCCAGCAAACATGTTATCGCCTTGAAAAACTGGTCATAATGTTAGTTATTTTCTGGATTCTTTCTGTGAATGTCTGTTCGAACCGAACAGACCGACTAGAATTTGTTTTCAGTCAGATATTTATCGACATCAATTGCCGCCATACATCCAAAGCCTGCAGCTGTAACTGCTTGCCTGTATCTATGGTCGTGAACGTCTCCTGCTGCAAATACTCCTTCTACGTTTGTTTTGGTATGGTCTTTTAGAACGATGTATCCTTGAGAGTCAAGTTCTACTTGGTTTTCAAAAATCTTGGTGTTTGGTGTATGGCCTATTGCGACAAATATTCCACCTACTGTGAGCGTTGTGCTTTCTCCAGTCTTTATGTTTTTTAAAATTGCTTTTTGGACTTTTTGATCACCTTGTATGTCTATGATTTCACTATTCCAATGAAATTGTATTTTTGGGTTGGACATGGCTCTTTCTTGCATTACCTTGCTTGCTCTGAGCTGCTCACGTCGATGTATCAGGTGTACCTTACTGCCAAATTTTGTCAAAAATGTACCTTCCTCAATAGCCGAATCACCGCCACCTACTACAATTATCTCTTGATTTCTAAAAAATGGACCATCGCATGTTGCACAGTATGATACTCCTTTACCTCCAAAAGTAATCTCTCCTGGCAACCCTAATTTTCTTGGTGATGCACCAGATGCAATGATCACTGATTTACATTCGTATTCCTCTGATGCAGTTAGTATCTTAAATGGCCTATGTCTAAAATCTACATCGATGACCTCATCATCGATGATCATGGTTCCCATTCTTTCTGTTTGCTTTCTCATTGTTATCATAAGTTCTGGGCCCATTATTCCATCTGCGAATCCTGGATAATTCTCAACATCCGTCGTATTCATAAGCTGGCCTCCAGGTAAAATTCCTGATATTATCAAAGTATCACGTCTTGCGCGAGAACAGTAAATCCCTGCAGTATACCCTGCTGGACCTGCTCCAATTATGATGACATCGTATTTCGTCTTCTTTTTTTCTGGTTTATTTGGAGACTCTCTTTCAACTAGTACTGAAGATCCGCCATCTGACATCATAAGTATGAGTAAAAAATCTCAACAATTTAAGTCATTCAAGGCAATCCAGTTTTTTAGAATCTCCGAATGCTTGTTGCAAAGATTTCCAAATTCAATCTGTGAATACAAAAGATCGCGTTGCCAGTGTGCGTTGTTCAACCTACAATCTAAAAGATCACAAAATGACTCGCCTGTGATATAATAGAACAACGCCTGCAAGCAATACCCCTCAATTATTTTTCCAAGGCGTGAATCGTGGTATTCCAAGTACGTTCCCTGATACTTTTTTTTGATAGAATCGATGTTTAGGCCCTGTCCGTAATTTGTCATCAATTCCATGTAGTATTCACGTGGTTTTGCAGGGGCCTCGATTATTCCAGTAGTTGAAATGATGGATGGATTTGCGCCGATCAATGCTCGCCCGTGATATCTGTAGTCATTGGAATCAAAGGTACAGGTAAGCTTGTTTGTAAACACAAAATGAAAGTCTTCCATGGTTAGTTCATCGCTTGGTATCAAACAAGAAACTATTCTCTGAAACTCAAAACCGTCATAAAGCACAATGTTTTCAACTTTGGATGTGTTTTGGAACGTTTGTTTTTCAAATTCAACTTCTTCATTAGTGGGAGCATGCCTTTGAAATGGTTGGTGCATATTGAAAATTCTAGATGATGCAAGATCATACGCTGTATCTTCTGCTGCGTTTTTGAAAATATTTTCTCGTTTTATCACTGTACTGTGAAAAGTGTTTTGTAAAAAGTTGATCAGACTGTCAATGGCTATTTCTGGGACGGAGGGTTCATCGTATAGAAAAATTCTAGATGCTCTCACAGGGTTACTAGCTTCTGTTTAGTTCTTTTAGTTTTGCAGCCGTGATTTCTGCTGCTCTTTTTCCAGAAAACAACATTGAACCAAATGTAGGTCCCATTCTTGGAAGACCATGTGTTTCGGTAACTGACATTCCAGCTATCACCAGTCCTGGGTAAACTTCTCCTGTGTACTCTACTACTTTGTCTTCGCCGTCTTCTACCCACATTGGATTCATTCCCTTCCATTCTACCAGCTTTCTGTCAACTAGTCTTTTTACTGCAACAGAATCATGACCTGATGCATCAATTACCATTTTTGATTCAAGTGCGACTGGGTCTACGCATGTGATGTTTCTTGGCAGGGCAGAGACTGGCATCCAGTTGACAACTAACCCTGACACTCTGCCATATTTTAGAACCAGATCATCAAATTTAGTTAAATTAAGAAATTTTACTCCCGCATCACATGTAGCTGCTATTAGCTTTGATACTGCATGTGGGCCTGCTGTGATGTATAGTCCATCGGAGACTTTTTTGTATGGTATTCCAAGTTCGTCCCATATCTTTTGTGCAGGTGCACGTACTGTGACTGGATTCATCATATATCCGCCAAGCCAATAGCCTCCTCCAAGGTAGTTGTTCTGTTCGATAATCAACACCTTGTAGCCCATGAGTGAAAGTTCGCGTCCGGCAGTAAGACCTGCAGGACCAGCACCAATAATTATTACATCTGAGGTAATGTGGTCAGTAAATACTGAAAAGAATTCGTCTGCGATTGCTCTTGTTATTTGAGCTTCACTGACATCTGTAAAAATTTTTGTCTTTTCTGTAACTGATGTGCTTTGCATATGTTTAGACTTGATAGAACCAATTAATAGTTTATTGTTGAAAACAAGTTTTCAGTATGTGGTGAGATCTCTCACCACATACTGATGGTATGGTTACTTTGCTATGAATTTGGTTGGAAATTCCAAGAAAAAAAGCTTTTGCAGCTCTGATTAGGCGACACTAATTGCAACAAATTGCATAAAGTGGAAAATTATGACCGTCATCTCTGGCATTGTGACGAAAATACCGTCTTTCAAAAATTTATATCTAAATTTAAAAAAGATTATGTGAATTTGAGTAGTACTGTAGTGAAACCCGTAAGGGACAGCAAAACCCCAAAAATCAATTGGGCAAGGACTGAGGAGGCTGAAAATTTTGCAAAAACTGTTAAACTTTTCAGGCAGGGTAAAATTGATTCTGACTCCTTTAGGAGATTCCGTTTACAGCATGGTGCATACGGTACTAGAATGACTGATGATTATGCAATGGTTAGGATTAAACTTCCAGCAGGGGAAATTTATCCAAACCAATTGGAAAAATTAGCACATCTTAGCGAGGCATTTTCAATAGGGAGTGCACACGTCTCAACAAGACAAAACGTTCAACTTCACTGGGTAGTCTTGGAAGATGTATCTGAAATAATGCGCGGCCTTGCAGACGTTGGCCTTACATCAAGAGAGGCGTGTGGAAATGCAATTCGAAACGTAATGTGTAGTCCGCTTGCAGGAGTTTGTGATGAAGAAGAGTTCGATGCAACTCCATATGCGATTGCAACTGCAAAGTTTTTCCTTAGAAACCCACTGAATCAAGCACTGCCAAGAAAGTTCAAGTTCAATTTTACATGCTGTGAAAAACATGGAATGGTAAGAATGACAGATGTTGGATTAATTCCACAAATAAGATCGATTGGCGGAAACACTCAACGAGGATTTAAGATTTTCTTAGGAGGTGGTCTTGGTAACAAGTCGTTTGTAGGACACCAGCTTGAAGACTTTACCCCAGAAGAAGATTTACTATACACATCAATTGCAGTACTGAGAATATTTGATAGACTTGGTGATAGGAAAAACACCGCACGAAACAGAATGAGATATCTGGTTGATCAAATGGGCTGGGAGCAATTTCAAAACCTGGTCCTAAAGGAACGAGCAATTGTTCGAGCAACTCAGTCTGTTGTTGTTACACTAGACCTTGATAATGCACCGGCAAAAATTTCAAATCCTATTAGAATTTCTGGCTCTGATGGAAAGTCAATCCCAGACGGTTTTTCACGATGGCGTAAAAACAATACCTATGAGCAAAAGCAAAACGGCTACCACTCTGTATCTCTGACGCTTGAAGCCGGAGACATTACTGCAAATCAACTCCGAGCACTAGCTGATGTCTGTAGGGAATTTTCAGCAGAAGGCTATGCAAGAACTGGATTCCTCCAAGATATGCTCATTAGATGGATACAAGAATCCGATTTGGCACATCTTTATTCGCGATTATTGGAAGTAGGATTGGCAAACCCGGGATCACTTACAATGGCGCATCCAGTTGGCTGTTCTGGCACTACCTCATGTAATTTGGCACTAACAAATTCACATAGATTAGCAAAAGAAATCCAAAGAAAATTCCTTGATCTAAAACTAGATGAAGATAATGATCTTAGGGATTCTAATATCAAAATAAGTGGCTGTCCAAACTCATGTGGTCAACATGAAATTGCAACAATTGGATTCTTTGGTGGTGGTGGAAGAAACGACAAAGACATGTATCCTATATACCAACTCTCAATTGGTGGTAGGTCAGACGGAGAGACAATGCTTGGAGTTAACGTACTTAGAATTCCTGCAAAAAGAATAATTCCGGCAATTTTGAAAATCATAGAAACATTCAAGGCAGATAGACACCAAAATGACACTTTAAAGTCATGGATTCACAAAATTGTTACTGGTCATAGCGACACTAATACAAAATCAGTTGCTGATATCAAAAAAATTCTCTTGCCGTTTACCGTTGTACCGTCCATTGCTGACGACAAGGACTTTTACGCTGATTATGGAAGTGATTCAAACTATCACACCAAAACTGGCAAGGGTGAATGTGCGGCTTGATTGGCAAGCCCATAATGGATGCTGACTCTTTACGCTCATTACTTAGGGATAATAGTATTCGAATAATTGATGTAAGGCGCAAGGAAGATTACAAAAAGGATCACATTCCAAAATCAGTCAATCTTCCGCTTGCAGATCTATTATCTGACGATACTCCAGAACGCGTTCTCAAACTTGCTCAGTCTCTTGGGATTGATGATCAAACTCCAGTTGTTACCTATGATGATACCTTTGGCGCTTTGGCGTCTCGAGTTGCATGGACACTTCAGTATCTTGGTCATAATGATGTATCATTACTTGAAATGACGTATAGTCAATGGAAAACACTTGGCCTTGAAACAGATGCAAATGAGCCGTCAATTGGAACAAAAACACATTCAATTACTCTTAAACCTGAAATCATGGCAACCGCAGACTATCTTGAGAAAGCAAAAGAAAACAAAAATGTAACTGTGATTGATAATCGTGAACGACTAAACTATTTGGAACAACACATTCCGGGTTCAATTAACATTCCATATAGGACACTTGCATCAGAAGACAAAATCTTGCGTCCAAAAGATGAATTAAAAAGACTACTACAAAACAGAGGTATCTCAGACGATGCTGAAGTCATAACATACTGTGGAAGCGTTGGTACCCTGTCTGGACTTGCATATTATGCGCTAAAATCAATTGATCATCCAAACGTCAGGTTGTATGTTCGCTCCTTTAAGGAATGGAAAAATCTCA
>JAHEXS010000017.1 GCA_023252015.1 Candidatus Nitrosotenuis sp.
TTACATTTGTGTTATAATGTAAGATTAAAAACTTTATAGATCGCTATTTTTTTTAACAAAACCTTCATTTCCACTCAGATACAGTGTCCCGACATTACACACCTAGAAAATGTCCCTTTGATTGCCCAGAACCCGTTTTTTGCTTCCGTGAGCTGGTAAAACAGCAGGGTAATTTTGGATCGGAATATCATCTAATCAGACACTGATTTTGTTTTCAAAAATTCAAATTGTCTTTTGATTTTGTATTTTGTTAGATTTTCGTTTACAGATTTTTTTGAACTAGTTTTTTGATCAGAATAATTTTTGCTGTCTTTGTTTTTTTTCAGTTGAAAAATTTTCAAAAGATTGCTCAAGATCTTATTGGTTGATTTTTTTGCAAATTAATTTATGGTAATAATTGTGTCAACTTGGAGTTGATTACCGTTAACCTCTATTTCCACTCCACGAATAATATCAGCAAAAAAGGCATTCATTATAGTTAAATCTTTTTATTTAGAATCAAAAAACTTGGTTTGAACTTATGACACAAACTTCACGAAGTAGCGATAGATGTCCACGTTGCTCTAAAGGCTCAATGCTAACAGACGGAAGTACAGGAGAAATGTTTTGCAATACATGCGGATTTGTCGCAACCGAAAGAGTTGAAGAGGAAGGACCAGAATGGCGTTCATTCTCAAAAGAAGAAGGGGAAAACCGAACTAGAACTGGAACCCCGACTTCGTTGGCAATGCATGACATGGGTCTTGCAACCATAATCGGCCAAGCAGACAAGGATGCATCGGGAAAGCCACTTACATCTTCAATGAAAAGCACAATTGAAAGACTCAGGACTTGGGACAGTCGAAGTCAAGTACACGAGCCAGTAGACAGAAACTTTAGGCAGGCATTCAGCGAGCTTGACAGACTAAAAGACAAGCTTGCACTATCAGATGCGGTAATTGAAAAGACTGCCTACATCTACAGAAAGGCACTAGACAAAGGCCTTGTCAGAGGTCGCTCAATTCCAGGACTTGTTGCTGCAGCATTATACGCAGCATGTAGAAACACAGAGACTCCAAGAACGCTTACCGACGTAGCAAATGGAATCAACATCAAACGAAAGGATGTAGCAAGATGTTACAGATTGCTTCTCAGGGAATTAGAACTGAAAATGCCAGTAGTAGATCCAATCAAGGGAGTTGCAAGAATTGCAAGCATTGCAGACCTAAGTGAGAAGACAAAGAGAAAGGCACTTGAATTCCTAAAGGAGGCAAGCCGTATTGAGGTATCTGCAGGAAAGGATCCAATGGGTCTTGCAGCAGCGGCGCTTTACTTGGCTTGTGTGATGTTAGGAGAAAACAAGACCCAGAAAGACATTGCTCAGGCTGCAGGCGTAACAGAAGTAACAATTCGAAATAGATACAAAGGCCTCAAAGAAGCACTAAAACTCTAATCTTTTTTTGTGTGCTAAATCTTAATATCGATTGATTTTGGTTTTTTACTTGTGAGAAAGAAACTGACAATTGGAGTCATGGTTGTAATTACAATAGCTGCTGCAGCTGTAATTGGTTCATCAATGTTTTCTGGAACAAAAAACCCGCGTGAGGAGATTTACCACGTAATGCTAGCAGATCCTAAACTATATCACGACGGAATATTTTCTGATACTTTTACTGTCAAAGAGGGAACGTACCAGTTTAGGTTTGTTCCAAATGGCGATAGTCCTGAAGTTTTGACAATTATACTCAAAGGAAGCTCGTTTTCATTTTCTGAAGATTTCAAGTTGGAGGGAATACCCCATGATAGTGGAATTTCAAAATACTACACATGGAAGTATAACGGGCAAGACACGATCAGTGTTCCAGAGGAACAAGAATTACAAATTAGCATCAACCCACAAGGAAATGTTCTGGGACCAGTTTCTGTTTATCTAGTAAAATAGGCTGGCGTGGCCCCAAACGCAGAACTTGAGAGATTCCCTCTCACTTGCATAACGCAAATGCGTTAATGGTTTGCCTAATTGTTCTGCTGGACCACGCGTCCTTTAGTCGATAGGAATTATGTCCTTTCGCATTGTTTTGTATAGGAATTTATCTTATTTAAGATTTAGTGTAAATGTTTACATAAAATAACTACTTATTATCAAATTATTTTTTATGTATACTTTAAAAAGCAATATTATCAAATCATACAAAACTAAATCATGAATCTTTCAGGAAAGGTTGCCTTGGTAACAGGCGGAAGTAGAGGAATAGGAAAATCAATTGCCATGTTATTTCTAAAAGAGGGTGCAAAGGTTGCAATAACTGGCAGGAACACAGACAGACTTGAACTAGTCAGAAAAGAGCTTGGAGATGTTTTGACAATACCTGCCGATATACGTAATGAAAAAAAGGTACAATCCGCAATAGAAAAGGTAATAGAAAAATTTGGCAGACTGGATATCTTGGTTAATAATGCTGGGATTTTTCCAGAGGTCAAGCTACTTCATCAAATCAGAGAGTCAGAATGGAATGAGGTGATTGATGTAAACTTGACAGGACAGTTTCGTTTTACAAAAGCAGCAATTCCATATTTACAAAAAAATGGTGGAAGTATAATCAATATTGCATCAAATGCTGGACTAAAGGCATTTGATAATTTTCATGCAGACGCATACACCGCATCAAAGGGGGCACTTGTTTTGCTGACAAAGTCTTGGGCATTAGAATATGCCAAAGACAAGATCAGGGTAAATTGCATTTGTCCTGGAGTTGTCGATACTGATATGACAAAAGAATTCCTCTCTACACAAGCACAAAGAGAAATGCTTGATTTGGAATATCCGATTGGGAGAATTGGAAATGTTGAGGATATTGCCAAATCAGCTCTGTACTTTGCATCCGATGATTCAGGATGGGTTACTGGCTCTGTTTTGGCAATAGACGGCGGCGAGTCAGCAAAATGAATCATACCTCACAGACTAAAAGCCAAATCAATTTAATATCGATATTTTAATGAAATGTGTGAGTCCACAAAAGAAAAGAAATCTCAAAATCATCATATTACTTTCTATGATTTGGTTTGTGATTTCCCTTCCTCTGCCATGGCTTTATAAAACACCAGAAGAGGCAAGACCGCAAATGAACATTCTGCTTCAGATGATTGGCATTATTTCAATTCCATTCATAGCGCTTGGAATTGCCTGGACTATAAAGCCGGAACTAACCACATAAGAAATTGTCAATCAAACCACCATTTGTAAATCCGCTAAACGAGGCCGCACTTGCCATTGATGCTGCAATACAGGCAAGCAAGGTAGTAATGGAAATTTATGCGCAGGATTTTGCAATAGAGCGCAAAGACGACGACTCTCCAATAACAAAGGCAGACTTGCAAAGTAATCAAATCATAAAAGAAATTCTTTCAAGTTCCGGCTTACCAATTTTGTCAGAAGAGGACGAGGACGACAAATCAAGATTAGAGCGTGAGAGAATTTGGATTGTTGATCCGCTTGATGGTACAAGTGATTTTGTAAACAAGACTGGGGAATTTACGATTATGATTGCCCTAGTAGAAAAGAAAAAACCCGTACTCGGGATAATTTCAAGGCCAACTACAAACATGCTGTTTTTGGCGCAAAGAGGAAGCGGTGCATTTGTATTTGAAAAAGAATCTTGGAAAAAATTGACCGTGAGCAAAACTAGCGAATTAAAAAAATGCAATGCGGTTGGGAGTAGATTTCACTTAACAGAGGCCGAAAAGGAGTTTTTCAAAAGTCTTGGGGTTGAGAGCTTTGTAAGCAGGGGTAGCTCACTAAAGGTTGCAGAAATTTGTATGGGAATGGCAGACATTTACCTTACAACCTCAGACAAAATAAAACAGTGGGATACTTGTGCGTCTTATTGCCTGATTACTGAATCTGGAGGAAAAATGACTGACATGTATGGTAATGACATTCTATACAACACTGAAAGACTAAACCATGAAAATGGCCTACTTGTGACAAACAGTCTTGTACATGATCAGATAATCAAAAAATACCAATCACTTGGCTAGGTTTTTTGATTTTAAGAAATTTAAAAGATTTTGAACGCTTTGCTCTAGTGTTTCTTTTTCTGTGTCAAGTACAAAGTTTGGATTTGGGGGGGCTTCATATGGATCGCTTATGCCAGTAAAGTTCTTGATTTCGTTGGATCGTGCCTTTTTGTACATTCCCTTAACATCGCGAGTTTCACATTCTTGTAATGAGCATTTTACGTATACTTCAAAGAATCTAGTGTCATCTCCGACTATTTTTCTTGCGTCCTGTCTATTTTCAATAAATGGACTGACTAGAGAAATGCAGCACGGAACATTGTGCTTTAGGAGCAGTTTAGCCAGATGTGCGACTTTTTTGTTGTGCTCGACTCGTCCTTCTTTTGAAAAGTCCTTTGGTGAGAGCCATTCTCGTAATTCGTCGCCATCAAGTATGGCAAGATTTGGGACGTGTTTTTGCATTGCTCTAACTATGGTAGTCTTGCCGGAACATGGAAGGCCAGTCATCCATACCACAAATGTCATTTCATTTTAACTCAAAATTCTAGTTCTTAAAGACTTTACGAAAATTATGAAGCAAACCAGTCTTGTTTTTCCAGATATTCAATTTCCTTCATTACCGTTTCAATCTTTGTCGATACTGCCATGACTGACTGGAATTGCTCATACATTACCTGTTCTTCCTCTTTTGAGAGAACTTTAGGTGCCTTTTTGAAAAATTCTTCTTCCTTTGTCAGATGATCATTTAGGTAAATGGCATAGGTTCGCAGAAATCTTGCAACTGGCTCTCTGGCGTCTTCGCCATTTTTCCATCTCTGAACGTGTTTTGCAATATTTGCTGCAATTCTTCTGCTAAATTCGTGCTCTATTGTAAATTTTCTAATTTCTTCTTTTAGCGTGTCATAACTTGCAACACATGCAAAGTACGAGTCCTCTTCTCTGGAATAATGAATCGCATCCAAAAATTCGGAAATCACAAAGGTGATTTTTTCTAAATCAGAAATAGGAATTGACTTTTTTGCATACAACTCTTGGTAGCATTTTATGATTATTTTTTCTAGGTGTCTTATTTTGAGGTGGTCTTGTCGAAGGGTTTCAGTCGCACTCATTTGGTATGGGTATAATTTTGCTGATTATAAATTCAGGGTGAGCAAACTTTACAATCACATTTCATCATGCCAGCCTTTTCCATGCAATTATCATGTTTTTCTTCAAAGCATTTGAGGCAGATTACCATGAATACTATAAGATCATATCACTATTATCGGTTTGGCTTTAGAGCACAGAGGTAGAGTTTGCACCATCAAAGTTTATTGTAACGCCAGATAGATACTTGATTTTGTTCTCTACTATACATTTGACAAAATTTCCAATTTCTACAGGCTCTCCTAGTCTTTTCATGGGGAGTGACTCTGCATATTTGTTAATATCCCCAACCAGTTCTTTCATTCTATCTGTATTGATTGATCCTGGTGCAATGTTTATACAGCTGATATTTTTTGATGCAAGTTCCTTACTCAGTATTTTGAAAACTGCGGTGAATGCAAGGCGGTATGCGCTTGAGATTATCAATCTTGGATTTGGCTCTTTGATAACATTAGACGTTATGACAAAAATGTAGCCACCATTTCTTACCTTTAGTTTTTGCAACAACAGACAAAATCCCAAGAATAACTGATTGTGGTATTTTTGCCAGTCCTTTTCGGTTACATCGTAAAATTGTTTTGGAACAGGGCCGCCCGTGTTCAAAACCAAAATGTCCGTTTCTTTGTGTTTTTTGATAAAATTTTTGACACTATTCAAATCTGATGTGTCAATATCCTTTCGTGATGCAGCAAACACATCGCATCCAGCAGATGACAGGGATTCTGCAATTGCTTTTCCTATACCACTTGTGCCGCCAAGAACAATTGCCTTCATCACAGACTGGTATTATTGCAATTCATTTTAATTTACTGCTTATTCCAGACCGAAGAGGATTACTTTTTTTGTATCATGCTGGATTACCCCAAAATGTGGCCTTGCAAAGCCGCCACTATGGTGTCCTTGCGGTCCTCCAAGTCCAACTCGGAACAGATAGTTACTGTTTTTGGCAATATCAAATTCGCGTTTTTGCATAACATATGATTTAATTTTTTCTGTTGTGGATCGAAACGGCCAGATGTTTGTAATTTCATTTTTGGTTTGCTGTATGGCTGCCTCCATATGCTGGTGTCCGCACAGTATGATGAAATTCTCAAAGCTGGCTTTTCCTTCCTCGAATGCGGAAGACGCCTTGTAATGATATCCATAATAACTGTAAAACTCATTATTTTCTTCAGATAGTCTTTGCCATGTTTTTTGGCATAGCCACGGATCATCTCCTTCTTTGGTTATTTTTTGTGGGTTTATTGGCCCACCGTGGACGCAGAGAAGTTTGTTTTTAGTATCCAGTGCTTGCTGTTCCCCAAATGTTCCGTCATTATTTTGATGAAAGAATTCAAAGTCTTGTTCCGATAACAATTCATGAGCCTTCACACTTGAGTATGAGCTGCCACTGATTGATTTTTTATACAAAACTCCTTCATCATGATTTCCCATTACCGATATGAGAGGGTAATTTTTTGATAGATCTTGCATTTTTTGCAAGACCTCTCTTGGGTTAGTTCCCCTTTCCAACAGATCGCCTAGATTGATTATCCTTGATATTTTGCCGTATTTTTCTTCAAATTCGAAGGAAGATACAATTTTTAGAATTGTTTCCAGTCCAACGATATCTGCATGAATGTCAGAAAATACTAGATCCATTTTCGATGAAATATTTTGAAATTATAATATAATGCAATCCCCGTTACAAAAAATTAGCCTTGTACCGTATTGGAATTGGTTCTGTGGCATGGTGCCAAATTGGTCTATATCGGTTAATAAAGCAAGTACGTACAGATTATAGATTAAGTCCATTCATGGTTGCCAAATGTATGAGGATCTGGTAAAGGAGGCAATACGGGGACAAACGGCAGACAGTGCGTCTTCCATAATGCAAAGTACTGTTCCAAATGAGGTAAAGGGGTTCATCCCAAATTTGGTATCGCAGTTAGACCACGGAGTAGATCCATCAGACGTTGCAGACCAGGCATTAAACAAGACATTTGACATTGTACAATCGTCTTTGTTGGGAGACGCGTCAAACCATGTAATTGACAAATTCGGGCACAGAATAGTGGATCTGCTTTTCGGGGCACCATTTCTGAGCATACTCCAAAAGGCATCATTACTCATATCAAACAGCACGAGTCCGTTTTAGTTTGTATTGGATGAAAATGACATACAGTTGCATCCCTTGACTAGGCATTTGCCATTTTTGTCATGTAGGGCATGATCGTGAAAACAGCCAGCCAGTATGTTTTTGCACTTCACATATTTGATTTAGAACTTCTAACTAATTTGATTTATGCCATTACTACTTGAATTTGTCTTGATTCGTGTCTACAGATGTCCTTGTGTAGGTTTGCATGGGTTTCTTGCTTGAATGTCAGATCGCATCGGTAACATTTCCAAGCTGTTGTTGTCATAATGGTATAAAGGATATTTTCCTATATAATTAAGGCGTAGCTTTTATTCATAGAAATGATCAGTACGATCATTCTTTGCGTGGAGATTTTTTGCAAAATCTTCTCTAAAAGGAGACACGTATACTTGATTCCAAAGGCCATCAGTTTCCCTCAAAATTTAAGAGTCCCCCTTAGTTCGTTGATTTGTTGTCAGTTACAGTAATTGCGGGAAAAGCAGCAGAAGACTTGGCAAAAAAACTAGCTAAAAGACTAAAGGCTAGATTTATCTCATCAGATCTTAGGATTTTTCCAGACGGGGAAAGCAAAATCACCATAAACGCCAAGCCAAAAAAAGGCAAAATCGTAATTGTAAATTCCACATGCCCTCCAGTTGATTCAAACCTGATGCAGACACTGTCTTTAATCTCAAAAGCAAGACAGTTTTCATCAGACATAGTCTCAGTCATACCCTACTTGGGTTATGCAAGACAAGATAGAGAGTTTCTCCCAGGCGAAGTAGTAACACTTTCAGTCATAACAAAATTACTCAAGGCATCTGGTGCATCGAAAGTAATAGTTGTTGATATTCACAGTCAAATGGGTCTGAAGCACTTTGATATTCCAGTCAAAAACGTCTCTGCTGTACAAGAGCTTGTAAATCATTTCAAAAAGCTAAAGCTAAAGGATCCACTTGTTGTATCACCTGACCTTGGAGGAGCTGCCAGAGCAGAGGAGTTTGCAGCATTCTATGGAACAGATTTTATTGCACTCAAAAAACAACGAGACCGAAAGACAGGCAAAGTTGAGATCATGACTCTAAATTTGGATGGAGTAAAAGGAAGGGATTTAGTCCTAGTTGATGATATGATTAGCACAGGCGGCAGCATAGTAAAAGCAACAGAGTTTCTTAAAAAACAAAAGTGCGGAAGAGTCTATGTTGCGTGTACGCACGCTCTACTAATTGACAATGCGGAAAAAAAGATAAGAAAGGCAGGCATCTCTGGAATCATTTCTACAAACACAATTCCAGGAAATACGTCAGTAGTTGATGTGTCAGGAATCATAGCAAAGGCAATCTAGGATGCCAGAAAGCTTTTTCATCGTCTCAAAAGAATACCCGGAGCTTGCAGTAGATGAGGTAGTAACAATTGCAAAAATGTACGATAGATTCTGCAAAGTAAAATCCATTTCAAATCTCATAATCTTGCAATCAAAGACCCCTTGGGAAAAAATTGCAAAACGCGCTACATTTGTAAAAATTGCAGGTCAAATAGAGCGAAAAATGTCAGGTGTTTTCCTTGATGAGAAAAACTATACTCTGCTCTTTGGTGCAAAATCGTTTATGTGCAAGGCAATCAATCTTTCACAAAAGACAATTGATATTCCCGAAATAGAGCGATCGTTAGGAAATATGGTTGTGACATTTTGCAATGCAAAGGTTTCCTTGGAAGATCCAGATGTGATCATTTATCTAATATTTACAGATACTGAAAATTTTTTTGGCTTTGCAACTAGATTCAAACCACAAGAACGGCCAAAAAAACTAACAAAGTTCCATCATGAATTGGATTGGAAGCTGACGCGTGCAATGATTAATCTGGCAAGACTAAATGATAATGAAACGGTGTGTGATCCCTTTTGCGGTACCGGAAGTACGCTTTTGGAAGCAGAGTCCATGGGATTAAAGTCAATTGGAATTGATTTTGATGAGAAGATGTGCAAGATATCAAACGGTAATCTCAAGGAGAATAATTTCAAATCCAAAGTCATCAACCAAAACTATGACTACATGCTACAAATCAAGGACCATTTTGACGGCATAGTGACTGATTTGCCATACGGAACCGCATCAAAGGTATCAGAGCCCCCACAAAAACTAATGCAAAATTTTGTATCCAAAATACCACAAGGTAAAAAGTTTGCAATTATGTGCAAAAAGGGTCTTGATTCAAATCTCAAGATAAAACTAACAAAAAAATATGAAATCTATAGACACAAGAGCTTGACAAGGATGATTCTGGTAAAATGAAACTGGTATTTTTAGGTACATCGGCTGCGCAGCCAACAGAGAATCGTGGACTGTCATCTACATGTCTTGAAAAGGATGGCGAAATTCTGATGTTTGATGCAGGAGAAGGCGCCCAAGTTTCTTATCTAAAATCAGGATTAGGATGGAATAAAAAGATGAAAATTTTTGTGACTCACTTGCACGGTGATCACTGCATTGGAGTATTAGGGCTTTTGCAAACAATGACCTTACAACATAGAACAGAGCCGATGGAGATCTACGGACCTGATGGAATTGACATATTCATCGGTGAAAATGTCAAGGTCCTAAATTTTGGTCTGTCATTTCCAGTCAAGATAACTACAGTAACACCCGGATTAGTATGCGAGGAAAAAACTTATTCGGTATATGTGGAAGAGGCAGAACACTCTACTTTAGCATTTTCATATTTGTTTCAGGAAAAAGACAGGCCCGGTAAGTTTGATTTACAAAAAGCAAAAAGCCTTGGTATTCCAGAGGGTAGCCTTTGGCATGATCTACAAATGGGAAAAGAAATCACATTTGGAAACAAGATAGTAAAACCATCAGATATCGTAGGAGAAAAAAGACCTGGCAAAAAAATTGGGATATCTGGCGACACACGGCCCACAAAAAAACTTGAAATATTTTTCAAAAACTGTGATTATCTTAGCTTTGATTCCACATTCTCGGATAAGATAAAGGAAAAAGCGCTAGAGACAGGTCATAGTACAGCAAAAGAGGCGGCCATACTTGCAAAAAATGCAAACGTTTCAAATTTGATCTTGACTCATTTTTCCGCACGATATAAAGACGAGACGGAGCTCCTTGAAGAAGCAAAGACCATACACAATTCAGTAATTGCAGCAAAAGACCTGCTTGAAATTGAGATAAGATAGGCATGTTTGAGACTGTTTCAGGCCAAATTAGAGACGCCAAAAAAATTGTCTTTGTAACAGGTGCTGGAATTTCACAGGAAAGCGGCATTCCAACATTTAGGGGAAAGGACGGATATTGGAAAAAATATGATCCGATGCAACTTGCAACAATTGATGCATTCTATCAAAACCCAAAGCTTGTTTGGGAATGGTATGAGGATAGAAGAAAAAACATTCTTGCTGCGCAGCCAAACAAGGGTCATGTGGCAATTTCCGATCTTGCCAAGTACATGGATGTTGTCGTGCTGACACAAAACATCGATGGATTACATCAAAGGGCAGGAAGCAAGCAAGTCTTTGAGCTTCACGGTAGCATAATCAGAATAAAATGCACGGTTTGTGATTTCAAAGATGACATCATGGATAGTTTTGATGAATTGCCGCCAAAATGTAAATGCGGAGAGATCCTAAGGCCAGATGTTGTTTGGTTTGGTGAAGCCTTACCTCAAGATATCTGGCACAATGCCATAAATCATGCAAAAAACTGTGACGTCATGATAATTGCGGGAACCTCGCTAGCCGTTTCGCCTGCAAATACTCTACCAATCTTTGCAAAACAAAATGGAGCTACACTAATCGAGATAAATCCAGAACAAACCAATATGTCTGAAGATATGGACTTGTCGCTAAGAGAGACCTCGGTAAATGCGTTACCCCATTTGATTTCATTGTTAAAATAATTTATACGCAGACGATTAGAAATTGTATTTTTTCTAGTTAGGTGGTTGTGTAAACACACCATAGATAGTAGTGTCTTGATTTCCTTCTGGGTCATACACAGAAGATGATACTGTACCATAGTCTGGGTGTTCTACTACCATTTCAATTATGTGAGGACTGGCAGATAAGTCATTTACATTAGTATCGAATTTTGATGAAAAGAATTCGCCTGAGAATAATCGCTTTTCGGAATTTCGTAGCGTTACTGTTACTTTGACTGTTTTCCCAGAGGTATCTTCATACTGGATAAAAACTGTATTGTCATCATGTCTTATTGTCTTTAGCTGTAAGGTTTCAAAAACTTTTGAGTGCGGCAATGGCTCTACTGAAATTGCTTCGGTATTAACGGGACCGGTTGTCTCTGTTATTTGGACTTGTTCTTGTTTTTGAAATTTACAATTTTCTAAATCAATCGTATGTGTTAGTTCTTTTTTGCCATTTACTATCTTTGTCATTTCAGGAACTGAAATTTTGCATTTTTGCTGTTCTTCGTCTTTTTCGTACACTTGGCCATAGTAGACTTGCTGATTTGTTGGCGAGATTATTTTGTCATGTATTTGTTTGACTGGGTTTAGATCATCCGCGCTTGGCGTTATTGTTTCGACTTTGTTTTCTACAGCATTTACTGTTTGATCTAGTGTACCGCTCACTGTATGAATTGTATTATACTTGAAATCGCTAACGTTGTCTGCAACAGCATTAAAAGCGATATTTACGCTGGAAGGTAATTTTGCTAAATACGGGTAAAGAGAAAGTCCGCCTATAACCAGTATTACACCAATTATGACTAGCTTTAGTAGCATCCAAGCAAATGTTTTGTAATTGCGATAAAAGTTCAGAAATTCATTCTAGCTGAGTAAATAGGAAAAAAAGCTGACTAGCGCTAGTCAGTTAGCCATTCTATTACACGCTCGATGTTTTTTGAGCGTATGGTGACTTTGATTGGTCCCAAGGCGGATTCTTCTGCATGTTCACAAAGTGAAACAGTATTGACAAATGCAGCCTGTTTGTTAAGATAAAACCAAGTCTCATCGCCATCCAAATTGTTGTCCAAAAAACGCAAGTAGACATTTTGTGAACGGTGTTTTTGAATCGACTCATGAATTTTTGATAGCGACTCGATTTGCCGTGATGTTGCGGTGATTGAGTCCTTGTTTATTTTGAATTCAACGTTGTTTAGCACGTTTGTCATTAGTTGTTCAATCTTTTTTGGATCCTCGGAGGGGTTGATCTCGCAATACGCCTCTATGTTACAGTCTAAAACTGGGATCAATTTACTTTAACCATTTTTGAATGATGTTATATGCAGTATCAATAAGCTCAGAAACTGTAAGGTTGTTGTTAGATATGGTTTCATCTGCAAGTGCGATTGATGCGCTGATGCCAACGCCGATTTCCCTGTTGTCGCGTTCATCAAACATCATTCTATCGTGTGGATCATCGGATCTGGCCCGTACAGTTAGAAAATTAAAACGAGTGTCAGTTGATGCGTGAATAGCTAATAATTTAACTGTTGTAATTTTTTTCAAGATTTCGATTTCTGCATTAGAGCGGACCCCATCTATTACTACAACGTCAGATTTTGAATTAATAATTTGATCCTTGATTAGTTCTGCTACTGCACCTTGTCCATTTTTTTCACGTAGCTCAAGCATTAGCTTGCCAAGGTTTTGGCCTGTCGGTTCAAGATTTCTTCTTTTTGCCTCGGTGCGGACAGCATCTCCCATGTTGATGCTTGTGAATCCTTTTTGTTGTAAGCCAGATGCAATTGTGGATTTACCAGATCCCGGCATTCCTGTAAGACATACGATTAGTTTTGGCAATTATGTTGTTTTTTGTGCCTAGCGTATGAAGCTACCGAAAGCCATTAAAAAGCCAAAAACGAAAATTCGTAATGCGTACCTTTGTTGCAGTAGAGATAACGGACCAAGGCATTTTAAGTTCAATAAAAAATCTGCAATCCAATCTTAGAATTGAAGCAAAGCCTGTAGAATTGCAAAACATGCACTTTACATTATTGTTTCTTGGTGAGATATCGGAAGATATGGCGCAAAGAGTACAAAACGAGCTAAAAACCATTCAGTTTGATTCATTTGATATTAGCTTTGAAGGGGTTGGTGCATTTCCAAAGCCAAAATTCCCAAGAGTTGTGTGGATCGGAGTAAAAAATGGGGCAAATCAGCTTATGGAACTTGCAAAAATTGTGGAAGAAAAGCTGTCTCCTCTTGGATTTAAAAGTGATAAGGAGTTCAAACCGCACATTACAACATTTAGACTTAAAAATAAAATTGGCGACATTACAGATGAGTTGTCAAAATATTCCAATGAAAAATTCGGATCACAGAAAATTTCAGAAATCAAATTTAAAAAAAGTGTTCTCACGCCAAGCGGTCCAATCTATTCTGATTTACAGGTAGTAAAGGCAACTAGATGAACATTCTAAAACAAGTAGAAAAAATTGTTATTCCCAATACAAAGCTGCAGCAGCACAAAAAATTGATTGTAGATAATGTATTAGATCTTGTGCAAAAACAAATTACAAAATATCCTCAAGTGGTTGGAATTGAGGTCGGAGGATCTTATGCAAAAGGAACTTGGCTGCCAGAAAAAGCAGACATTGATATTTTCATTAGATTCCAAACTAGTGTTTCTGAGAAGGATTTTGCAAATATTGGAAAGCGAATTGGCTTTGATGCACTAAAAAACTTCAAACCATACGTCAGATATGCAGAACATCCATTTGTTGAGGCAAAAATCAAGGACACCAAGGTGAATCTAGTTCCGTGTTATGACGTGGAAGAAGGAAATTGGAAGAGTTCTGCTGACAGATCTACCTTCCAC
>JAHEXS010000018.1 GCA_023252015.1 Candidatus Nitrosotenuis sp.
GTTTTGATTAGCTTTCCACTAACGGATCTGACATTGCTGATTTCAGCTGATCATACAATCGACATTGAAAAACTGGCAAGCCATGTAGTGGATGTGTTTGATTCTGAGCAGTCACGATTCTCCGACGGCACTTAAATAACAATTTTTGTGCCTAAAATTCAGTCATAATTATTAGATTTTGTCCAGGCATTATTTCTATTAGTTTTGAGCTAGTGATTTCTCTTTCTGTAGTTTCTTCTGAATAGGAGGCGTTAATTGAATATTGTCCAGGACTTGTTTGTGTGTTGTTGCCGTCAAGCGGATTTCATTTCCAGTGGATTGAGTTACCAGTGGATTGAGTTACCAGTGGATTGAGTTACCAGTGGATTGAGTTACCAGTGGATTGAGTTACCAGTGGATTGAGTTACCAGTGGATAGTGCAACTAGCATCATCTTTTAGTACACCGTTTGGCGCATAATGCTCATCATTTGGACCAGTAATGAAATAGCCCCAGCCAATTGGGAAAAGCCTAGTGTTTCCAGAATTTATGAGTGAAATTAATTGATTCGACGATTACGTATTGGTCTTTCTCTGTAGTTATTTCAAGACGTGATGGAATGGTTTTGTCGGATTGTCCTAGTTTGATTCATCCCTATATTATTGCCATTCTTCATATTTAGAGCCGTCTGAAAATACAGACTCCCTGTACGCCTGCATCGGATGTGCTCATTTCGATTTTTTCATCATTGATCAAAGTTCTTGCTATTTGGTTTTTTTATTTATCCAAAAACGACAGAATCGGCATTGCGTCCCATTGGTACAGATAGTAGGCTAGCACGTTTGAGCAGATCTTGTCATAATTGTCGTAAATTGAGTTTGCTTCTTCGTCTGTAGCCTCAAATATTGCGATTCCTGTCTTGTTGTCGCTTAATGCGCCAGACACATTATTCTTCCTTTGGATTGCCAAGCATCGACTAGGTTACTTATTTTTGGCTTTATTTTTTCTACATCATGTTCATTTGTGGATTCTTTTAGTGTACTTACAAGAATCCAGGGTTTTCTTTGAGAAATTAATTCTGTTTGACTCATAAGATAAGAATCAAAGCGGAATGAATTAAGAATAATGATAATTTTATTTTGTTGTTCTTTGATTATGTACTAGCTCAATGAAATTACAAGTTGTAATGTTCAGCATTTTTAATAATTACAAATGATTATTGGTTTTGATCTTGCAGTAGCGGCCATCACACTGTCAAGATCAAAGAGAATCACCAGTACAATAACCGTACAGCTTAGCATCCACCAAATCTGGAAAATTGCTATTGGCAGATTTTGATCATTGGGCTGGTGATTTCTCTTTTTTCAGTTAAAGGAAAAAAGTGTCTTTGATAGCAGCATGTGATTAGCTAAAAACTCTGTTTCCTGCAAGGCCTGTCAGTCTTGCGTTGCGCCGCACTCTGTACAAAATTTGGCAGATAAGGAAATTTTGGAGCCGCACTCTGAGCAAAATTTTGTGTCAGAATCAGTTACCTTGTTTATGTTGCCATACATGCTGGTATTTCTGACAGCACCCGTTGGCTCGTATTTGTCATCATCGATTATGTTTACTGGTGCAAAGTCTTTTTCCTCAACATATGCCATGATTCTTGGAACGGTATCGTCCTTGTTCTTTGGGTCTGGAACGATGTCTGCAAGCCAAAATGAATACCTCATGAGTGTAAGTTCGGGTGTTGAAAAGGCAAGTGTGTGTGCCGACATGTAATCTTCCGCTGCAGATTTTCCGTTGAAAACTTTCATGAGAATACTTATCCTCATTAGATGTATAATGTTTACTAGAGTTTTGACAAGGATTTAGTTTTACTCTGTTCTACGCATAACGTGCTAGCAGAAAACTACTCTCAAAAGACTTAGTTTTGGATTAATTTGTAACCTTTGACTTTGGTTATCGCAACAACTATACCCACAACAGATGTCATTACAATAACAGCACCAAATGGAAACTCTGGGACAATTTTTGCAACATCGTTCATCTTGAGGAGTATTTTATCGATATGAGTATTTACTTCTGAGGCAGGCGAACCATTCTTGATCATATCACGAAGTTCAACTCGCATCATTTGCTCCATGTCATTTTTTAGCTCAGGGTTTTGCTTACCTACTGAAGATTCTAAATATTCAAAATTATCCAAGTAAGCTTTTGTTGCAAGGCTTAGCGCGACATCTGTATTTCCGGAAGCATATTGTTCCTTTGTTTGTTGTAATAATGATCTTACATTTTCAACATAACTTAGCAATTCTACTTCCTCGCTTTCAACGCCTTGGACTTCGTCAAGTTCGTGAATTATTGCGTTTGCGTTGGTTGCGATATCTTCTGGGTTTGCTCTTGCCTTGTAGCCATCCCACAATTCAGCATAAAATTTGTCCAGCTCCTCCGCATTGTGTTGCGGAATGCCAGACTTTATTGTATCATAGATTTGCTCAGAACGCCAGACAAATGCCGAACCATCCTGAAATTCAGCCATCATGTTGATTTGTCCGTTTGCAACGCCTTCCTCATATTCTCCTTTGGATGTCCCTAACAACCCTTGCATCAGTTGCATTTTGAAATTCGGATCTTGGCTAATTTCATTTCCAACTATTGCAGTTCTTGCAATTTCGACTACTTCTTTTGCCTCATCGAGTGCTTTTTGTGCGTCTTGTCGTGTTACATCTTTTCCTGTTTTCTTGCCAAGATCCATGAGAATTTGTTGTATGTGAGCATCCAGTTGAGGATCATTTTTTTGAAGATCTGGCTTCATGGAAGCATACAATTCAGCAATTGGGTGAGTGGCATGTACTAGTGCAAGTTCTGCATTGTTATCATCAAGGTTTTGCTCAATTGCCCAGAAATGACCCAGTGTTTCCTCAAGAGATCCTGCAAATGCAAGTTTTTCATCATAATCAGTATCGGCAAACGCGATTGAACTAGAAGATACAATTGTAATCAGTGCAAGAACAGCAAGAAACGATTTCAACAAAATCAGTTGATTTTACTAGGTGCTTTAAACTGATGCATGATTCCACAATCTTAAAATCAAATTCTGTAACGAGATTTGTTTTGTAAAAATTATTTTATAGAAGATATTTTCATATTATAATTTCCTTGGGATAAAAATTGTACAAGTACAGATTACTAAATTGAGATCAAGATTATTGTTTCATTTGTAATGTTTATTTTGAATGAATTTTTCATTAGTGATTGGTAGCTAACTAAGTTTTATTTCCACATTTTGTGCAGAATTTCGCACCCGCCCTGAGATCAGCACCACAAGACTTGCATCCGCTTTGTGAAGATCGTGGCATCATTGCAGGATCTGGTGAAGGCAACGTCCCTGGTGAAGAAAATGCTGCTCCTGCCGAAATAATCGACGGCGGTCTTCCAGGTGTTTGAGCAGGCATGGTTGGCACTCTTCCCAATCCACCCATCATTCCACCCCCCATGCCAGGCATCAATCCAGGGGATTGTGTTGTTCCAAGGTTTCCTGCACCTACCCGGTCTAGTGCCTTTTTCATCTCAAAGATTACTTTGACTGCCAAAAATTCCAATGCCGAATACGCAACTACGTAATCTCCAAGGCTTTGAAAAAATTCCTTTTCTGAAATCTTGCCCTGCTTATACATAGTGTTTGTATCCAAAAACGACTCGTAGTATCCTTGTGAGTCCTTGAACAAGTTATCTAATTTTTCTGCTAAAAGGTTTAGTGTGTCTACTTCACCAAGCGACATATCACAAATTCATTGGACGCTTATTAATTACTTTAGGGTAAAAAGAAAGTTTAGGTTTTAGAGAGTGCTCTGTCAATCATGCCTTTGTAGGATTCCTTTGATGCTGCGCCAACTTGCTGAGCCAAGACTTGACCCTTGTGTATAAGCATTAGAGTTGGAATGCTAAAGATGTTATATTTTGCGGCTAGTTCGTTTGCCTCGTCAACGTTTACTTTGACAAAGTTTACTTTGCCGTCATAATCTTTGGCAAGCTCTTCTACTACCGGACCTACCATTCTACATGGTCCACACCATTCTGCCCAGAAATCTACGAATACGGGGTTTGGTGAATCCACGACTTGAGATTGCCAGTCCTTTGCGTTTGTTATGTGTGCTAGAGCCATCTTTATCAAAATCGTTCTAGTCAGACGTATCTAAATATGTTAAGGATAGATCCGAGTAATCCAACATATACTTAAATGTCGTCTGGGTTTGTTTCAGAATATGAGCTCAGAGCTGCGTTTGAAAAAGCTTAGAGGTTCAGGCGGATTTGTCATGGCCCAAGTTTCAGACGATCAGCAAAGAAAGGGCAACTTGGGTGGACCTGACTTGTTTTTAGCTCCAATTGGAAGATTGGATCAGGAAAAAATTTCAAAATATTACTGCAATACATGCGAGAAGGATTACGATGGAAGTCCAAAAATAGAATACGAGAGTCCAAATGAGGAAGTTGCGCAAAATTTGATTCTTCTAGAACGAGGACAGTACATATGCACCACTTGTGGCTCAACAATAGCAGAGTACAGAGAATTCCAAAAGCAAAACCAACAGGCAGACGTTGGTCTTGCAAAACCAATCTCACCATCATTTGATCAGCCAGTTACTTCTGCTGAACCAACTGTTCAACCAACTACACAGCCAGAGATTCAAACATTTTCTTCACCGTCAGATCCACAGAACTCGTTTAGTTCCATAGTTGGAATGTCAGTATATAGCTCTGATGCAAAAAAAGTAGGAGTAGCAAAACAAGTTGGAGTGAATTCCTCACATCAGGTAGTCCTGATTGTGACAAAAAACAACGGCTCTGATGAAATCATCGAATGGAGCAAAATCAAAAAAATTGGCGAGATAATTCTATTAGGAGACGGAACCCAGTCGGGAACATCATCACTGAAATGCTCAGGCTGTAATTACGAAAATAAGGCAGGTTCCAAGTTTTGTGAGAGTTGCGGAAACAAGCTGTAAGATGACTTCAAGTTCAACAACAAAGACAATCGTAAAGGATGTTATCATAGTCGCAGTAGGCGTTGCCATAATCTGGTTTGGACTCCAATTGGCGTTTGGAACACAAAATCCATTTTATGTTGTATCTAGCGGAAGCATGATTCCAGTTTTACAAGTATACGACGTACTAGTTGTCCAGGGGCACGTGTCTTTTGACGATATCAAAATAGGCGATATCATTGTGTTTAACAGACCAAATGGACACGACAGGGTAATTGTCCATAGGGTTGCAGAGATTTTGAATGACAATCCAAAGACGATTCGAACAAAGGGTGATGCAAACCCTGGCTCTATTCCCGGTACCGATTATCCGCTTACAAAAGACGAGTACATTGGCAAAGTAGTCTATGTCGTACCGCAAATAGGGTACATAACACGTGTTCTGACGCCCCCAATCAACTATATCATAATTGCAGTAATAGTCGGCATAATGATTGTAAAGCAGTATTATGGAAAGGGCAGGGAATCACCCAAGTTTGAGACGGCTCAGGTAGAATCTGCCACAAAAGAAGAATTTACAAAATCACCAGATACCGAATACAGGGATTCCAGCGTTGATTCAAACCAAGATAAGAGTCAAAACGACGAAGGTAAAACCTAACAATTCGTCTTTATTCAAAATATAATTTTAAAACATTAAAGCATACAGAAAACCTTTTAACATTCACGATTATGACCACGGCAAAAAAAGCAATGTCACTTCACAGAAAGCTAAAAGGCAAAATAACAATTGAGAGTAAAATTTGTAACCTAAGGCAAAAGGACATCAAGCTGATTTACACTCCAGGTGTTGCTTTTGTTTGCGAGGCAATTTACAAAAAGCCTTCTGAAAAATACAATCTTACTTCAAAAGGCAATAACGTTGCAATAGTAACTGACGGAACAAGAACTCTTGGTTTGGGAAAGATTGGCCCTTATGCTGCACTTCCAGTAATGGAGGGAAAGGCAGTACTGTACAAAAAATTCGGCAATGTAAACGCATTTCCCATTTGTCTTAACACTACAGACAAAGACCAAATCATAAGTACGATTAAAGCAATTGAGCCAGTTTTTGGCGCAATAAATCTTGAAGATATTGAATCTCCAAAGGTGCTAGAGATTTCTGCCGAGCTTGAAAAATCTCTTTCAATCCCGGTATTTCATGACGACAGACATGGAACTGCAGTCGTAGCACTGGCTGCCCTGCTTAATTCACTCAAGATTGTCAAAAAACAAATGTCGGCAAAGATCATACTAGCAGGCGCAGGCTCAGCAGGCTATGGAATCTGCAAGCTGCTAAGATTCGCAGGATGTCGCAACTTGATTGTAGTGGATTCTGATGGTGCAATTTACAAAGGAAGAACCAGACACATGAACAAGTACAAAAAGGAAATTGCTGAAATTACAAATCCAAAAGGGCAGAAAGGAACGCTGGAAAATATTATTAAAAATGCGGATGTGTTCATTGGAGTTTCTGGAATCAAGGGACTTCTTTCTGCCAAAATGATACAAACCATGAACAAAGATCCAATAATTTTTGCACTTACAAATCCTGATCCGGAGATAGACCCAATAATTGCAAAAAGATCTGGAGCAAAAATCATTGCTACTGGCAGCTACATGTATGAAAACAAGATTAACAATGCGCTCGTGTTTCCGTATTTGATGAGAGTGATTCTGGATAAAAAAATAAGAAAGATTACTCTTGATTTGTTGCTTGTCACTGCAAAAGCAATAGCAAATACAGTTCCCAGTACGCAACTCGCTTATAGTCGCATAATGCCTGAAATTGACAATAAGAAAATACAACACAACATCAGTCAAGCATTAAAGAAATTCAAATAATCTAATTTTTGATTTTTATTATATCAAAGATACTAGGCAAAAATTAAAAAGATTATTTTTGAGGGATTTTGAATACTCGCTTAAAGTAATCAGAGTTCTCTGGTATTTCCTCTACGTTTTCTTTAACATTTGCAAGATTCTTTGCTAGTTTTTTCTTGTATTCAAGCTGCATTTGTCGTGCAATCTGAATTCTTTGGGCTTGAGGAGAGCCTGCACCGTGCATTGATTCTGTGAGATATCCTACTGCATTTCGTCCAAGTGTCATGTTTTCAATTAATCGTAAAACTCGTACCCTGTTTTCAACATCCACTCCCTTTCTTCCAGCAAGATATTTTTTGAGGAGCGGACCTGCCACTGGATGCTTAAAGTCTTGTTCAGAAGGCATTGTAACTACAAGTCCACCAGCAATGTCTTGTGCAAGCCTAGCGATTTCATATGGGAATCTAGTCACGTTATGTTTGCATACGTTTGCAAGCATGTCGTCGTTTAGCCATACGCCTGATTTCATTTCTTGCGCTTGGTATGAGGAGGCAATGCCTGCAGCATAGATGGACTCGTTTAGGTGTGTCATCTCGACTAGTTTGTCTCTAATATGAGAAACATCTGGAATCCCATTGTAATCGGAAATTGCAGCTGATGCGCCAATTAATACATCGCCAAGTCCTGTCTTGCAGACATAGCTTCTTCGATGATAACAGGTGAATCGCTCAATTAACATTGCTGCAAATTCATACTCGCCATCCATGAAAATTTTGTCATTTGGAATGAAAACATCGTCAAGAATCATCAGGGCCTCCTGTCCTGCAAATTTCGAGTTTCCTGCATCGATGTCTCCTTCTTCCATGCTTCTTGTATCGCACGATTGGCGGCCATAGATGTAGGTGATTCCCGGTGCATCTGCAGGAATTGCTCCAATAATAGCATAGTCCTTGTCTTTTTCAGTTAGTCTCATTGTAGGCATAACAATTATCCAATGTGAATTGATGCAACCAGTCTGGTGCGCCTTCGCTCCCTTGACATAAACACCGTCTTTGGTTCTTTTTGTTATTCTAAGAAATAGATCAGGATCTGCTTGTTCGTGTGGGGCCTTGCCTCTGTCTCCTTTGACATCAGTCATTGCACCGCCTATGACAAAATTTTCTTCCTGCATCTGTTTGATAAATTCGAGTAATTTTTTGTGATAATTGGTATGATGTTTTTCGTCTATTTCAAATGTGGTTGAGTGAAGCGAGTTTAGTGCATCCATTCCTACACATCTCTGGAAGCATGTTCCGGTAAGCTGCCCTAGTTTTCTTTGCATCTTGTTTTGCAAAACCAAGTCTTGTGCAGATTCCGCAATATGCAAAAATCGGTTTACGTGCTTTCCTGAAATTTTTGACATTGGTGATGCTAGTTCTTCTTCCCTTGCTGCCAAGTCGTATGTTTCGGCAACGGCATTAATTGAAGGACGAATCATTGGATGATCCACTGGATCATTTACTAGTTCTCCAAAAAGATACACTGTGAGTTTTCTGCCCCTTAAGCTTTGGATATATTCCTGCCCAGTTCTAATTGGCATGTTTATCCTTGCCCGAACTGTTATAAATATTCAAATATTATTGCCCAATCACGACCAAAACAAGATAGGTTTAGCTAAGATTTTTGGGATCAGGAATCGGACTATTTTTTCCTGTGCCTAAAGCAGTTCACGGTGTGATCGTTTGTCATCCCGACTGCCTGCATGAACGCATAGCAGATTGTTGAGCCGACAAAGTTGAATCCTCTTTCCTTGAGATCCTTGCTGATTTTATCGGAAAGCGGCGTGGATGCTGGGATCTCTTTTGGTTTCTTGTAGTTATTTCTAATTGGCTTGTTGTTGACAAAGCCCCAAATGTACACATCAAAGGATCCAAATTCCTTTTGGACTGCAAGAAATTGTTTCGCATTGTTTATGGCGGACTGAACTTTCAGTCTGTTTCGAATTATTCCCTTGTCATTGAGTAATTTTCTCACGTCCTTTTGCGCGTATCTGGAAACTTCGAGTGGGGAGAAATTAGAAAACGCCTTGCGGTACGTTTGTCTCCTTTTGAGTATGGTAGACCAGGACAGTCCTGCCTGTGCACCTTCAAGTATCAGCATCTCAAAGAGCCTTTGATCATCGTGTGCCGGAATGCCCCACTCATGATCATGATACTGGATCATCATGTCGCCTTTGGCCCATTCACATCTTTGCTTCATTTCCTAAAAATTACGCCATTGCCAATTTATAGAAATGCTTGCTATCAGGCAAACTTTTCTGATCGGATCACTTTGGCATCGACAACATATAGAATTATTGCAAAGTCAGAAAACATGGTTCTCGTTATCTCTTCTGCTATGCTTTCAAGATTATCGCGGTTCAGGACTATTTCGATTTTTACGTTTTTGGTGTTTATGCCTTTACCATGCAGATTTTTTGATCCGTTGCCTTCCACTTCGTAAAAGGTGTATCCAGAAACATGGTGTTTTGAGAGAATATCGAGGACGGTTTTTTGTGCAAGAGCCTCGCATGTTATTGTAAGCAGATTTGTTTCATAGAATTTCATATACAACACCGAAGAGATTTGCTCGAATAAGTTTATCGATCCTACAAGTTGTGCAGGTATGAAGAAATAGTAAACATGATTGGTAGCATTACGATTATGTTGTACGGAAATGTTATGCCAAGCGCAGATGTGATGTACAAGCTTGGTTTTGCCTGAGGTATTGCGGTTCTGAGAACTGCAGGAGCTGCAATAAAAGATGCGCTGGCAAGCAACAGCCCGAACATGACGGCACCTCCCACACTCAACCCAAGAAAAGTAGACACTGCTACGCCGATGATTCCATTAACTGTCGGAATAACGATTGAGAACCCCACCAGAAAAGGACCGACATTTTTGATATCATCCAATCTTCTTCCGGCAATTATTCCCATTTCTATTAGGAATATCACTATGGCACCAGCAAAGAGATCCTCAAAGAGCAGTTTTATTGGCAGAAACCCTTCTTTTCCGACAAGATATCCGATTATTATACTGCCAAGTAAAATTACGATTGCTTTCCCAGTGATGGATTCGCGTAAAACATGGTAGAATGATTTGTTGTGGCTTGTGCCGGATTCAAGTTCGGCGTATGTGCTGAGATCGTTTTGTGGATCTTTTTGCAGTGTTTGTCTTTTCTTTTGTACCATTTTTGATACTGCCATGTTGGTAAGGAATATTGCCAGGACGAAGCTTATTGGCTCCAGCACTGCCAATATCGCAGTAAGGAATCCCTCTGATGTCACTCCCTGATTTTTTAAAAACGAAAGTCCGACTGAGAATGTCACCGCCCCCACTGCACCGTATGTGGATGCTAGTGCATAAGAGTCAAAAATGTTGAATTTGCCAAGCCTGCGCAATATTTGATAGTGATTGAGCGTCATGAGAAGGGACAGAGCTATTGCAGCCAACAATGGGATCAGCATGTTTGCAAATCCCGTTGTTCTCATCTCCATCCCGCCGTGAAGCCCTATGGCAGCTAACAGGTATATTGGCAGAAATTCGGATATCGCCTCTGGAATTTTCAGATCAGATTTTATTCTTGCCGCTACAATTCCAAGAATAAAAAACAGCACAACCGGGGTTAGAAGGTTAGATTGAATTAGCTCGATAATGCCCATTTTGACCAGCCTAGAATTAACAGTAGACTAGAACAGATACAGCGCTTGCGGCAGACAAATTGTTTTTTGATTGCATCAGTACGATATTTTTCGGTTTTTGTCAACGATATAAAGATAAGCATGCTTTCAGGTTTTTGTGAATTTTTTGTATAACACGGCAACAATTCCTGCACCAACAAATGGCGCAGTCCAATACAACCACAGATCATCAAGTGACCAAGAAAGCACTGCAGGTGCCAAGGAGCGTGCAGGATTCATCGACGCGCCCGAGATAAACGATAAAAAGAAGATATCAAGGCCGACCATCCCCCCAATTGCAAGTCCCGAGCCGCCAAACAGCCCCTTTGTGTGAACTACAGCCAAGATTACTGCCATCAACATCGCAGTAACAAAAACCTCGACGCCAAAAATTATCGGCGTTGAGTAAAAGTGGTTAGTAGTATTTGCGCCGATATTTGCGTCGACGCCAATTACAGACTTTACAAACAGGCTTGCCAAGAATGCGCCGACGATTTCAGCTGAAAGATAGATGAGCAGCTGGTTTTTCGGCATGTGCCTTGTGATTAAAAACATGATTGTTGTTGAGGGATTAAAGTGAGCCATTGAGACTTTTCTAAATGCGTAAACCATCAAAGACACTGCTGCAAACGGCGCAAATGCCTCTAACCAGAGCCCGATTTTCCCCCCATGTTGAGTGTTGATCACGACAGAGCCAGTAGCACAAACTACAATTACAAAAGTTCCAATGAGTTCAGCAAAGAATCTCTTCTGATTAGAAGACAGTGTCATTCTAGTGTTTTGCAAAGGTCCAGCATCCTTTTTTCAATTAAATCTCGAATTTTTCGTACTTCGTCAAGCGATTTTCCCTTCGGGTCAGGAATCTCCCAGTCCAAAACATTTTGAACAAATAATGCAGGGCATGATTCTTTGTCCATGCAGCCCATGTTTACTATTCTAGACGACTGGCAAATCATGGAATCCGAGATTATCTTTGGCTGCTGATTGGAAATGTCAATTCCAATTTCCTTCATTACCGTTATGGCAAGTGGATTTACCATATCAGTTGGTTTTGTCCCTGCACTTTGTGCTGCGTACCCACTAGGCGCATATTTTCGAAAAAAGCCTTCTGCAATCTGACTTCGGCCAGCATTTTCTACGCATACAAACAATATTTTTTTGACATCAGGCATCAAAAACTTATATAAATCTTAGTTTATATAAATTATTATTAATATGAAAGGCATGACTCTACTCAAATGCATTTGTGAGGAAACACGATTTAGTATTTTGGAGATTTTGCAAAAAAATAACGAAATGTCGGTAAACGATCTTGTGACAAAACTGAGAAAAGACCAGCCCCTTGTGTCGCATCATCTACGCGCCCTCAAAGAATGTGGTATTGTCAAGACAAGAGAGAACGGCAAGATGACAATGTATTCTGTTGCAAACAAGGACATCTCAAAACTGATAAGCGACATTGCCAAGACCTCAGAAAAAATGGCAACCATGTGTTGCGAAACACCAGGCTGCTGCTAATTTTCAAAATCTATTTCAAATGTTTTGAAGCCTTTTTTGCCTTGTAGAGTATTTTGAATCCTGTCTTTGATGCCTTTAGTGTCTTGACCAAGTTCACGGAAATCTTTGCAATTTTAAATCCGGTCAGGAACGGAATTAGTACAAGCATTACAATGTCGTGCCAGTGCTTTTTCAAAAACAATTTCCAGTTGGCTAATTTTCGGTACTTGAAATAAAGATCAAGTGCGAGCAGTCCAAATATCGCCCAGAGCAGAATTTCAAAATAGATTTCATATTCGTGAGAAATATCAAGAAGTGATTCTGCTAGGAAAACAGATTGGGGATGAAACGACAAAAACCCAATAAAATATACGATTACCATGCCGAGCAGTGAGAAGTCAAGTGCTTTTCCAAGTGCGTTTCTTTGTTCCATCTTTCTTTCCATGATTTAAAAAAAATTAAAACATTCCTATACCGTAGCTAGGAATGCCCCGATTCCTGTCCCTACGCCGATGCCAAGAACAAAGAAAAGAGCATCCCATGCAATGACCTTTTTGAATGGAGCATGGACTTCGTAGTGCCAATGATTTGGCTTTTGAGTTTGTCCCATGACTCTATGATATTCCAAGATGCTCATAGAATATCGTAAGCTAGTCTTATGATGAATCAGCTAAGTTGTTGAATCTAGATAATATCGTCATATTCCTAACTAATTGTGAAGAAAAATGCGAATTGATTTGTGCAGAAAATGCGGTAATGAGAGGAAAAAATGCGAGCAATCAGAGTCGTGCAAGACTTGTGGTAGAGGCTTTGAGCAATTCATTTGCCTTGACTGCAGTGCCCTCACAGAACCGCAATATCACATACATGGAATTGAGCTAAAGGTCCCGACCATTAGCCCACAGGCGGTTTCTAAAAAGAGATGATCTGAAAAAACTATTCAAAGCATACAGGCAAAAAACGCAAAGATTCCAAGACATAAGATTGGGTTCTATGGATTCGTTATCGCTTCATCAGCAATAGCTGTAATTATGTCGGTTTTCTAAAGTCCGATTCTGATATCAAGTATCTTGCATCCTTTGCCTTGTTCCATTACAAGGACAGGATTCATGTCAAGCTCTTTTATTTCCTTAAAGTCAGTTACAAGTGCAGAAAGTTTCTGAATCAGCTCTGAAAGTTTTTTCAGATCAGATGGCTTTTCTCCTCTTACTCCTTCTAGTATTTTCTTTGTCTTGATTGAGTTTATCATGTCGTCTGCTTCTTTGTTTGTTATTGGTGCTAGTCTGAATGTGACGTCTTTTAGTACTTCAACATAGATTCCACCCATTCCAAGCATTATGACTGGGCCAAATCCAGGTTCTAGCTTTGAGCCGATAATCAGTTCTTTTCCGCCCTTTACCATTTCTTGGACCAAAATTCCTGTGATTGTGGCTTTTTGGTTGTATTTTTTGGCGTTTTTAATTATGGTGTTAAATGCATCGCGCACATCCTTTTCAATTGACATTCCCACCTTTACGCCTCCCGCATCGGATTTGTGAATTATCTGTGGGGATGCAATCTTCATTACAACTGGAAATCCAATTTTCTTTGCTGCCTTTACTGCCTCGTCTTCTGTTTTTGCAAGTATGCTTTGAGGTAGTGGAAACCCATACGCCCTCAAGACTTCCTGGCCTTCTTCTTCTAGCAGGTTGGTTCTTCCTTGTTTTTTGACTGCATCAAAAACCTTCTTTACCTTTACCTTGTCTGCCTTGAATTTTGTAATTGTTCCTTCTGAGGATTGTTGCCATGCAGTAAATCTCAGCATTGCACGCAGTGCACGAATTGCGCCTTCTGCATAGGTATAGTATGGAACGTCACCTGCTGCCAAAATTTCCCTGTTCTTTATTCCCTCATCTAGTCCCATTAGACTGGCAAGCATTGTTTTTTTGTATTTTTTTGACATTCCAACTATGACTTCGGCAAGCTTGTCATAGTCTAAAGTAGCAGATGGGGTGCACATTGCAATAACAGAGCCGACAT
>JAHEXS010000098.1 GCA_023252015.1 Candidatus Nitrosotenuis sp.
GGTTTATCGCTACTACCATAACTTCTTGGTTTATCGCTACTACCATAACTTCTTGGTTTATCGCTACTACCATAACTTCTTGGTTTGTCTCCCCCACTTCCCTCGTCTGACTTGCTGCCGTATCTACTTCCTCCACCATAGCTCCGACCGCCACCACTTCCACCATATCTGCCGCCATAACTTCTACCTCCTCCGCCTCCACCATAGCTCCGACCGCCACCACTTCCACCATATCTGCCGCCACCGCCGCCATAACTTCTACCTCCTCCGCCTCCACCATAGCTCCGACCGCCGCCATAACTTCTACCTCCTCCGCCAAATGATCTGCGTGATCCGGCGTCGCGTTTTAGTGGGTCTGGTATGCTGACTTGTATTGCAAGTTTTTCATTCAGGTCAGTCATGGCTACCTTGATTTGTCTTTTTATTAAATTAAAATCACCAATCGATGAATATGAGACTAGTGTGATTGCCCTTCCCTTTGCACCCGCACGGGCAGTTCTTCCTATTCTGTGGAAATACACCATCTCTTGATTTGGAACATCATAATTCACTACTAGTGCAACCTCTGGTACGTCTATTCCTCTTGCTGCAACGTCTGTGGCAACAAGTACGTCTGCCTGTCCTCTTCTAAAACGTGACATGGAGTTTTCTCTTTGGTGTTGTGACATGTCGCCTTCGATTGCTACTGCGTTAAAGCCGTTTTCGCGTAAGTCTCTTGCCACTTCTCTTGTTCTGTTTTTTGTAGAACAGAAAACAATTGATTGGGATTTTTTATTTTCTTTTATGAAATCAATTAGATACTTTAGCTTCTCCCTGTCTTTTATTACCAAAAACGATTGGTCTATTCCCTCTCCGCTAAGATCATCTGCTGAAAGGAGAAACTGTTTTGGATTGTTTAGATAGTCTTCTGCCAGTCTGAGTATTGCCGGTGGCATTGTAGCTGAAAACAGGGACATTACCTTGTTTACTGGAGTAAGATCCAAGATGAATTTGATGTCGTCAATAAAGCCCATATCTAGCATAGTGTCTGCCTCGTCTAGCACAACATACTTTATGTCCTTAAGATCAACTGAACCTCGTTTTAGGTGGTCAATCAGTCTTCCTGGGGTGGCAACGACAATTTCTACTCCATGTCTTAACGCATCAAGCTGAATGCCCATTCCCTGTCCACCATAAATGGATACAATTCTAATTCCTGCATGTTTTGCAAATTTCTTAAACTCTGTTGTGATTTGAACTGCAAGCTCTCTTGTCGGGGCAAGAATTAATCCTTGAATTCCTCTTCGTGGCTCTACATTTTGCAGCATCGAAATTGCATATGCTGCGGTTTTACCAGTTCCCGTATGAGCTTGACCAATTACGTCTCGACCTGCAAGTAATACTGGTATAGTTGCCTCTTGGATTGGAAACGGTGCCTCAAAACCGATCTCCTTTAGTCCATCTACTATTGATTTTTTAATTCCTAGTTGTTCGAATGTTGTCAATTTGTTTACCTAAGCAATGACAGAGAAAAGCTCATTGCTTATTCCGTCATTATAGCCTGATGAGACAAAGAACTTTCTTACTCCTAATAAATCATTACAATGCGTATCAACCTTAAACAAAATTGCAATTAATTGGAGCACAACTGGTAACTGCGCCTAAAACGCATCAAAAACTCTGACTGAAAAAATTTGGAACAAATGCAACAAATTTCAATCTTTGTTAATTGGGTGTGACTTTATCACCAAATAATCAATGATGCCCTCTTCAGATAATTTCTTCATCCTGATCATCGATTTGTACACTAGCGTTTCTACAAATGATGGATAAATTTCTGAAAACTTTTCCTTCATGGAATTACGGTTTTTTATGTAATAATCCGCAAGTGGCTCATACACTGAGTGACCGATTTTTTCAATTCTTGATATTTCAAACCCCTCATCCTTAATCTGGGATTCCACAAGTTCCGATGAGTAATGCTGCGAGGTCCACGTGATGTTTAAAATCCCAAGCTTAGAAAATAGGCCTTTTTTATTATTGACTACGGGAATCGCCACAACAAAGTTTCCATCATTTTTTAGCATTCTTTTTGCTTCGGAAAGAAATCTTTTGAGGGGGTAAAAATGCTGGGCAGATTCCAGTGCCACAATTCTATCAAATGATTTATCTGAAAATGGAATAACTATGGATGTGGAATTTACCAGGTGAAGATTTTCTTTGGAATCCTGTCTGTCAAGCTGCATCCGATTTATGTTGAGGCAAAAAATCTCCAATCCACCAAACTGTTGTTTCCACCTTAATGCCGGTGAACAAAAGCCACACCCAACATCTAGGACATTTTTAGCCAAAGCAAACTCTGAAAATTCTGACACTAGATCGCAAAGACGTTCCTGGGCCTGATGTGGTTGCGTAATTCCTTTATCCCACAAGCCAAAATTGAGCATGTCTGCCCCGCTTCCAATCTGCATGAGGGGTGCAAGCTTGTCATAAATTCTGATTACGTCTTTTTCATTTTTTCGAAAACTCCACAGAATTATTTCAAGGGGATTTATTCGAATCATCTATTCACTAATTCCTGCATATGATGTAGATAAAAGCCAATGAAGGGATTTGAACCCTCGACCATCTGATTACAAATCAGATGCTCTGCCAGGCTGAGCTACATTGGCGTGATTTTTTAAGAAAAGTGAGGAGTTTAAAATGTTATCAGACTCGGGGTTTTACCCATCTTAACTCTTAGATTGTTGGGTGCTGGCAGATGGTGTTAACCATTTAGTGCTAGTCAACATCTGACGCATCAAACCGTTTTAATATCAAAATCACCCAACAAAGATGAGCCCCAATCTTTAATAGTGCCACATCTAAAACTCGGTAAATGAAGTACATTCCGCCAAAGAAGCTCAAGGTCTTGATGGGCTTGTTCTTTGCAACAGGAATTTGGGGAATAGTTTACGGCCTTTGGATTCATCATCCGCCTATCCAGTACCTTACTGTTTTTGGCGTAATCAATCTGTCACTTGGGGGACTGTGCGGATATCTGTTTTTGACTCAGGAACCAAGATCATCTAGTAAGAGTAAAAAATAATGCAGCTACGACAAGTATGTTTGTCATAAAGTGCATTGCGTATGAGTGATTGATCCCTTTTTTGTCGTAAATGTATTTGAACAAAAATCCTATCGGTATCAAAAGAAGCACCATGTGGACCTTTATTCCCATCGCGATGTGAGTAAATGCCCATATCAGAACCATTTTTTTTGATTTCCTAAAGTATAGTTCTTCGGCATGATTGATGTGAATGAACATGTATATCAAAAGAGGTACAAACGGAAGCACTCCCCAAAACCCATCCTTTGCAAACGGGCCAAACGCAATGTTGTAGCCAAGCCAGCTCCAATTCAAAATGGGGATCTTTTCTGCGAGTGGATACGCAAATAGAAAATATGCAATCATTATGCCAAACGGGATTGGTGCATACACCATTGATTTTGCGCCCTTTACTAGGTCTAGTGCCCTCTGCTTTGTCTCCTTGATTAGGATAAGCGAGGTTGCAACCGTAAAAATATAGTATCCGATGACAAATCCATCTGAATGGATTATGTTATCTAGTGTAAAGAGGATGCCCTGCACAAACTCAATAAATATTAGTTAAATAATAACATGACATATCTTTCCCATGCAGGAAGGAGACACAGCACTCGACTTTGAGATTACGGCAAACAATGGGGAAAAAGTCAGACTATCCAATTTCAAAGACAAAAAAAATGTTGTTTTGTGCTTTTATCCAAAAAACCATCTTTTCATGTGTCCTTCAAAAAAGGTATTCAACATGGCACAAAGCGTTATCTCTGCTTATGCTGATATATTAAAAACCGACTCGATTCTCTTTGCAGTGTCAGTTGATACTGTGGATGATCAGGCGTCCTTTGTTGCACAGTACAACATTCCATATCTGCATCTTAGTGATACCTCAAAAGATGTCTGCAAGAAATATGTCGGACTTAACGTGGTAGGACTTGCAAAGCGCTCGACATTCATTATTGGCAAAAACGGGATTGTTCGGAAAATTTTTCATAATATCGACGTTAAATCGCACGGCAAGCAAATAGCACAGGTACTATCAGAACTAAATCAGAGCCAGAACCAGAACCATTAAAGTATAAATAATAAAAAACAATTTCAAAAAACCGACTTGCTCGATTTAGTTGCAAAAAAATTATTCCTCACAAAGGGAAAAGGAGTACACGAAGACAGGCTAACCAGTTTTGAATATGCGCTGCGAGATGCTGGAATTGCCGGAACAAACATTGTCCTAATTTCAAGCATATTTCCGCCAGGAGCAAAACTGGTCTCAAAAAAAGAAGGACTGAACCTCATAAAACCCGGCCAGGTGTTATTTACAATTTATTCACGAAACCAGACAAACGAGCCGCACCGACTGATTTCAGCATCAGTTGGAATTGCACAGCCGTCTGATCCAAAAAGATACGGCTATCTATCCGAATATGAGGCGTTTGGGCAAAACGAAAAGAAAGCAGGTGATTATGCGGAAGACATTGCAGCACAGATGCTTGCATCCTCACTTGGAATACAATTTGATATTGACAAAAGCTGGGACGAAAAAAGACAACAATGGAAAATCTCTGGACAAATCTACAAGTCAATGAACATAACACAAACTGCCATCGGCGATACAAAAGGCAGGTGGACTACTGTCTTTGCGGCAGCAGTGCTTATTCTCTAATTCTTTCTGAATCCCTTTAGATAGTATATTGCAGCTCCTGCAGATACTGCACCAATTCCAATCAGAATATACAACTCGTTCGTTGCAGGCAAATTCATACTTCCAGTAGATCTGTTGTCCCCAAG
>JAHEXS010000099.1 GCA_023252015.1 Candidatus Nitrosotenuis sp.
TTCCTTTGACGTAGCCGTCCATGCCGTCGCCCACTTGTTGAGCGAATGCCTGAGACAGTGCGCCAGCAGATGTTGCGGTAACTGCTACCATAAGTAATAGAGCATACTTATGATTCCTTGTCTTCATTGCAGGTTTGAAAATTGAAAATTATATAAGCATAGAGAAGTTTTAATCATGAAAAACGTAAATTGTTAAATATTGAGTTTTTGGGATAATAACATAAAATCATGAAATTATGTCATATAACACGGGAGAGTTGTCTCTGAAAGATACACCAAGGCTTGCAATTTTTGAGACCTTCAAAACAAAACAAGAAGAGCTGACAGGAGAAGCGCAAAGACAACGAGCAATAATTGTGAATTTGGCAACGCAAAACAATCCTTCCCAAATGACCAGAACTGCAATTGCACAAAAAATTGCACAAGAAAACGGAACAATCTGGAAGAATATTTACTCGGGAATATTTCGCGATCTTGACGAAATATTAATTCCAATGGGAATTGCGATAGAAGCAGGAAGACTTCCACTCAAACGAGGACCAAAAGCATTACAGGAAAAAGGAATTCCATACTATCACCTTACCCAAAAAGGCCTTTTGGTTTCACTTGCGCTTGATGAAATTATTGGTAGGGAGAGGATTTTAGAGAAATTTTTTGCAGAAACTAAAAACATCGATAAAGATTTTCAAGAGGGAATTGAAACTTTACTAAAATTTGTTCCACGATTTACATATTCGCTGTTCAAGGGTTATGTCAAAGCGTATTGCGACGGTAGATTGGATAATCCATTACCTCTTGACAAGACCCGATTCATAGAGACATCAGAAGAAATAATCAGAATTCAAAAGGAGTTTCTTGAGAGTTTTATCAACATGGGAAAACTAGAGAAGGAGAAAACTCTGAATTTTCTAAAAAGCGTCAATTAGTTATGCAAATTTTCCCCAAACATTAAAATCCGCTAGACAAACGGCAAAATTATGGGAGGTTCACAGAAGGTTTTTTCTTCAGTAAAGTCATTTAGCCAAAGAGGAAGACTCCTAACCAAAACGGAACTACAAACCCTAGCAGAATCGCGTGATTTAGAGGAACTCCTAACAAGAATAAAGAATACCAAGTATGCCGATGCAGTAACAAAGCTTCAAAAGCCATTTACTGCAGGAAAAATAGAATCTGCCTTGAGAAACGATCTTGCAGACACTCATTATTCCATTGCAAGAACGGCTGGTCAATCTGACGTTTTGGATGCGTATTATTTGAAATTTATAATATCAAACTTGAAACTAATCCTAAAGGGAAAGGCACTTGGCAAGTCCCAAGAAGAAATAGAGCCACATCTGAATTTACATGCTGAAGAGCTGGTCAAGCAACGAGACATCATCCTAAAGGCCCTAGTGGCAAAGGACCTAGAGGAGGCAGTAGCAAGTCTTGCTACAATTGAGTTTGGAGATGAGGTCGCAAAGGCAGTAGCCCTGTACAATGAAAAAAAGAATATTCAGACTTTTGATGTATTCTTGGATAAGATTTTGTATCAGCAACTTGGCAAAGCAATTAGAAACTCTCGTGACAGAGATCTGATGCGACTTGCAGGAATGGATATTGACTTTTACAACATAATGAGTATCCTTCGAGGAAAATTCTGGGGACTTGACGAAGAACAGATAAAGAATCTCATTGTGACACACACGCCAAGCATACCAAAGGATCTTCTTGGCAAGATGATGTCTGCGGATTCTGTAAAAAGCATATTTGATGAGCTTGCGAGTACCAGATACCGAGAACTGGTACCACAAACAGAAAATGACATTGAGGCAATCTCTGAATTTGAACATTCATTTGAGATGGCAATCTGCAAGGCAGTAAACAGGTCATTTTCTAGGATGTTTAACTTTTCAACAATTGTTGGAATAACAAAGCTGATCGCATATGAAGTAAGAAACATTGCGGCAATTGCGTTTGCAGTTGAGCAAAAAATTCTTCCGCAAACGACAATGTCAAGGCTGATAATAGAATCAGAAAAATAACCTATCTGCAATTATATATAGTAAAACCATCGTACGTTCAACAATGGTTAGGATTCACAGAAAAAAGCCAAACATTTCAACAGAAGTATTTGTCAATACAGTTTGGGTTAGCACCTTTCTTGCATTAATTCTTACAATTCCGGCACTTGGGATATTTTTAGGGATTTATTTTACGACATCAAATCTTGTGGTTGGCGCAGTAGTTGGATTTGGCATACATTTTGTGACACTTGCCTTTTCGGATAGAATTTCAAAGAAATTGACGGAGATTCTGAGCTAATGGAGGGAAAATGCAAATGATGGGAGATAGGGACTATAGGAAAACAGTCACTAGTGCAATAGATGCCATCACAAAAGAGGTAGAACCGCAAGCAGTAGATCCAAACGACAACAAGACAATTTATCTACACGAAGTTGTGCGCTGCATGAGAAGATCTTATTTTGACAGATTTGACAGAGTGGAGCAGGAAAACAAGACTTTTGGAAATTTGTTTGGAGGTCTCATTAGAAAACTACCTTATGGTTCTAAAGTAGGTCAGTTTGCTATTGACGAAATAAACCTCAAGGGCCAGCCAGACATGATAGTGGACGATGTTGTAATTATCTTCAAGACAGTTCCCGTCTCCCCTGAAACTCCATTTGCGAGCGATGTTTTGCACCTCAACGCATGCTTGTGGATTTTTAACAAGACCGAAGGAGTAATAATTTACATTACGGACGATGGAAAAGAGTCATCATTTGCTTTAATCAGGGAGAAAAAAATGTTTGAAGAGGTAATACGTAGAGTACGGGTTTTTAGCAATCTGATTAACGATAAAAAGACTCCAATTTTAGAGCCATCTACAGAGTGTTCAACCTGTCAGTATTATGACCGCTGTTTCATAAAGAAACATGAGGGAAAGCAGTTCTCAATTGCAGAACTATTCGGAGTTAAGAAAGACAACTGACATACTCCTAACCTAAAGGGCAAGGGGTTCTACGGTTTCCAGCATTTTCGAAATTGCCGTTTTGTAGTACAGCGTGGTATCAGTGCTCCCCTTGCACAAATCTCTTTCTTTGTGCAACCGACTCATGGTATGCGCCTTTGACACTATACGTACCGCAGGTACAATGGCACAATACGATACCGGCTTTCCTATATTAAATGCTGCATTGACATCCGTGTGTCCGCATCGGACACATTGGAATTTCTTTTTGTTTCGGTCCCCCAAAGACCCGCAAATCGAGCATCTCTGTGATGTGTATGCGGGTGCGACGTAGGTGACCTCTATTCCCCGGGATCTGGCCTTGTATTCAGTGAATTTCTGGAGCTGATAGTACGACCAGCTGTTCAGGGAATATCTAAATTTTTTGATATACAGTGGTTGATGTTTCTTATTATGTTTGATTCACGGAACTTGATCTGACGCAACAGCTGGTATTTTCCCTGCCTTTGAAGTCTTTTTCGGATGTTTTTATATTTTGTATGGATGTGCAGTGTAGATTTTCCAAGCTTGTGTATTTTACCGGTGTGCGGTACTGCCACTACGGCATGTCCTATCGTGTTACAGTCTTCCAATGAATCTCGTAGTCCGCATGTGCGACATCAGGTACCTCCATACTGAGATGTGCAAACTCAGGGCCTATCTCTATCTGCCTTATTTTCTGGAATTCCGGCAGGTACTTGCAGTCAAGATCCATCTTCAGGCACTGGATTGACGCTGTTTTTGAATTGAATTTGACTGACTGTCCTGGAATGGTCAGCTTTGCGGATGTCACTTTTTTGATGTTCTTTCTGCGGTATTTTTGTAGGATCTGGTTTGCGATTGCAGATTTTAGTCCAATGTGTTTTACGTCCTTTGATGTGTTTGATTTTGTCTTGATTGCATATAGTGCTACTCTTTTGCTTTTCTGAGTTCATCTGAAAGGTCTCTGCCGTGTTTGATTTTGCATGTCAGTATCATTTCTGATCCTCGATGTACACAAGATGATCATGTGTTTGGTATTTCAATGACAGTATGATGATGTTTTCTCATACATGAACATTTTGAGTGATTCATCACAGGCCTAAAGGGTGTGAGCTTTCTCGTTCGTTATTTATAAAAAGAATGAAAGATCTTTTTGATCTTTTGATTTATTCGGCTGATTCTGGATGACCCTTGCCACGTAATGCAAATAATACTACTGCAAAGGCAATTCCGACACCAATTACTGAGCCATATGCTGCTAATGCTGCTTCTGCCATTTGCTTGCGTTCATATCCCGAATCATATATAATTTCTCCAAAATTTTTGTTATATAGACAAATTATCATAATTTTATGATTCTATGATACAATAAGCTTGTTTTTTAGATCAGTAAAGGTAGAATCAAGCTCCTCTATTTCCTTGTTGAACAAATCAACCATTTCCCTTAGCAGAACCTTTTGCTGTTGAGCCTCCCTGCTTTCTCCTCTTAGTCTGTCTATTACTTTTTCAAGATTTGGTATTCTTTGGTTTAGCAGACTAGTCAGATCAAGCAAGAATGATTCAAATCCTTTTAGATCATTAGAGATAGTCGAGTCTGCTTTTTTGAGATTTTCTGTATCATCCTCGTCAACAAATTCGCTCAGTCGGCCCCTTAAGACTCGTAATTTTGTTTCAGTTTCTGAAAATTTTTCCATGTTGTTGTTTATCGAAAATGATGGGCTGTCTATTTTGTCAGTATCTAGCTCCAATCTATCAAGCTCGTTACTCAGATAGTTTGTCATTTTTTTTACTAGCTGACCCTGTTTGTGTGCCTCTTGCT
>JAHEXS010000019.1 GCA_023252015.1 Candidatus Nitrosotenuis sp.
CACTATCGTCATACTCAAAGTGATGGATGCCGTTTGGCCGGGTGGAATCAGGGTTACTCCTAAAGAAGAGGAGATCGGACTCGACCTAGCACAACACGGGGAAAGAGCATACGTAAACGAATAGAAAACCTAAACTTTTCTCTTCTTTTTATTTTTATTATATCAGAATGAATTTACATTTCCTTATTCCAGTTGAATCATGCTGATTACAACAACTGATCTTGCAAAAGAACTTGATAATCCAAACCTCGTATTGGTTGATACAAGATCCTACAAGGAATACTCCCAAGGACACATTCCCGGAGCAGTAAATTTAGATCTTTTTGCATTTCACTGGTTTGATACGTCAAAGGAGGGCTTGCAGTCATTTAATGAGCAAAGCAAAAAAATTCTCTCATTTATAGGAATTACAGAATCGACAAAAGCAGTATTCTATGATGATGTCTCAGGAATGCTTGCAGCACGCGGAGTCTGGCTTTTGCTGTACTTTTCACACAACCAAGTCTTCATGCTTGATGGTGGAATAAAGAAATGGAGAGCAGAAAATCATCCACTTGAAACAAAATCAAATGGCTTTAGGCCAACAAAATTTTCTGGCAAGATAAACCCAGATATAATCACGGGATTCGAGTATATTCAAGAAAACCTAGACCGACTTACAATCATAGATGTAAGATCAAAGGAGGAATATGATGGGATGGTAATAAGAGCAGCAAGGAGTGGCCACATCCCAAATGCAATTAACATAGATTGGAATCTCAACCTTTCCAATGATGGGACAATCAAAGACCAAACTACGCTCTCTGAATTGTACAAATTTCCAAAGGATGCAGAAATTGTTACCTATTGCCAAGGTGCATACAGAGCAGCAAACTCTTTTCTGGCTCTAAAAAAACTTGGGTTCAAAAACGTCAAAGTATATCTTGGTTCTTGGGGAGAATGGGGAAATAAACCAGAACTACCTGTTGTCTAATTATTTGCGTTTCCAGATTAGTTTATTGTACAACATTTCTGGGACAACTTGTCTGAATGGATGCGCTCCACCGTCATACCACTTTGTAAAGAATTCGTACAGGTGAAGCCTGAGTGACTGGATGTATACGATCAGTCCCTCAATCATCATGATTCCAAGATTTCCGCCAATTATCATTGCCATTGCAGTTGGGGATGAAGAACCGCCAAGTGACTGATACGAGTTATTTACTGTAAGTAATAATGCGGCATGTACCAATAACATGATGCCGATTCGTGCATAGCTAAGTGTGTGAGCAAGACACTCTACTGTTTTTCCAAGGAATACTTCTATTATTACGTTGATTGCACTTCCGCCATCTTCAGGATGACGCTTTGCATGTAAAATTCCACCAGCCATCATGGTTGCCATAGAACCAATTATAATTATGCCAGCAATTCTTGTAACAATCCATACTCTGGCCCAATCGCCAAGGAATATGGTTACCCAAGGAACTACTTCGTCATGTGATCGAGAATACATGTTCATAACATCATAGCTAGAACCAATTCCACACATCATGATTACGACAATTCCGCCATACAAAGTCAAGTTTGGTATTGCCTCTGTGATCATCATCATTTTGTGTCCGTCTCTGATTAATTTTCTAATGCGAAGTAAAAATGCCCAAACCAAATGAATTATTCCCAAAAATATTGAAACCTTGAGAATCGTAATCACTTGTGCAAAAGTTAGCTCACCAACACTAATTACTCCTACTAGCCAAGATACGGGCTTTAATGGTCCTTCTAAGATCGACTCTACTGCATTAATGTGTATCAAATGGAACCCAAAGACTTCACCAGAGCCAACACCTGCAACAGCAGCAGATGCACCAGAAATAGCAATTAGCATTCCCCATCTTGACATGATGCCTTGTCCTTTCAATTTGAATAACAAACCGAGACTCATGAGGAAAAGACCATGTCCTAGGTCTGCAAACATTATTCCATAGAATACTGGCCACATGAGAGAAATCATTGGAGTTGGATCTGCCTCTCCTCGCTTTGGAATTCCCTGACTTTGCGTAATTACTTCAAAAGTTCTGATCCATCTTTTGTTTTCAAACAGGGTTGGTGCATTTTGAAGTAGCTTTGGATCTGTAATGTCTTCTGTTACTGACATCCATTGTTTTGTAACTTCTTTGAACTTGGATTCCATGCTCTTTGGAATATACCCTTGAATTACTGCAAACCTCTTTGTTCCGCCAGGCTTGCGTAACGTTTCGAGAACTTCTTTTGCGATAAACGCGCTCTCATGTAATGACAAAATATCGCGACGGATTGATTTTTTTACTTTTGCAATGTCTCCTGAAAGAGATTTCTCTTTTTTTATCAGCTCTGCAAGCTTTGATTCTATTAATGAATATGCCTGACTAGGTATTTGTGGAAGTCCCTGTGGAATGACAAATGGATTTGCATTGAATGTGCGCAAAACCTTGAGAACTTTCTGAGAATCAACTGCATCAGAAATTACCAATATTGCAACTTTGTCTTTTGATTCTAATTCATACTTGTAAATTACAATTCCTTCCAGTGTACGAGAGATCTCGTCATAGTCTGTAGAGTTTATCACAAATAGATTCGTGTAAAAATATTTCATTAGGCCAAATCCGCCAAGATCTACATTGAGTTTCTTTACAACATCAAGCGTTTCCTTTATTGTTGAATATTCCTCAACGGAATGTTGTGTTGATGCATGATCACCAAGTAGTTTAGCAGCATTTTCTATTACGCTTGGGCCTTTCTTTTCCAAGTCAGAAATGATTGTTTCAACCTCGTCTAATTCATACTGCTTCTTTTTGATTACAGTTCCCTTGAAGAGAATTTCTAGAATTCCAACCTGAAGTGGAATCTGTAGGCCCTTTACCACATCATCTACTAGTTGGTACATTTTTTGAGCCCTGAGGAGCAGGTCGTCAATCTCTGGCGTTACCAAGTCATTTTCTGTTTCTATTTTATGAAACCACTCAAATTCGGCAAGTCGAGAAACTACCTGAGGAGATTCCGTCCTAGGCAAAATTACACTTCCAAGTTTTAGATCCGCAACTACCAAGACAATCTATCGTTTTTGGGAGGAGTTTAAAATCTTTCCAAAGGCTCTGTTACCTCTTCGGTTTCTACCAATATTTTCCATTGTTAGCACACCTCAGACAGTTTTGACGCATCGACTCTGAGGATTACTGGATCCAGGTTCCCCTTCATCGCTTCAACTGTGCCACCTTGAGGATTGGTCAAGCCTTGCCAACCCCTTGTAAGCGATATTCATTGCGGCAACAACATCTCTGTCTTGCCACCTCCTACAATTTCCGCACCATAAAACTCGACGTTTCTGTCTATCCCCTTGGAGTTTCCCTCCCCGCATCTTGGACAGTCAATGCTGGTGCATCTTGGGTCTATTTTGTACAATGGAATACCATCTCATGCTGCCTTGTATGACACCTGCATTTCCAATTCATAAAAAGACCACAGATTAATTTTCGTCTGTATTTTCTTCCCTGACCATTACCTTTTTGTAGAGTTTTCGGATTCCTTTCAGATCTTCAAATATGATTGCAGCCTTTTGATTTTTTGCGTAATGTACTAAAGATTTTGAGATTATGTTCAATCTTTGTTTGATTCTGTTTGTTTGCCTTTTTCCAAGTTTTGATGTAATCTTTTTTCTGATTCTGTGGTCGTTTTTTGTAAAGGTGGATTTGACATGAGTACAGTTTTCCTTGATTTTGAGCATTTCAGCTGTGTTGACCTGAATTATTTTTTCATCATTGCCGAATGTGACGTTTCTGATGTTCCTGTCTATTCCGATTGTCTTTTCTGGAATGATTGGTGTCACATACCTGAAAATTGAGATTGATAACGAATTTGGTGTGATTGTAAACGATTTTGCCACGAGTGTTTTATCGGAAAGAACACTTGTTACGTGATCATTTAGCAAAATATTTGTAAACTCTCTGTTTCATACCGGAAAAGAAAGGAGCATTCCATTGATTTTGAATCCATAACACGATACAAGGTATGGTTTTTGCACAAATGATGATTTTGGTTTTCTGCCTTTTTTGATGTCTCTTTTCATCTGGGCAAGTCATCCGCATGCTTGGGAGATTGCAGTAAGCTTATAGTACGACATTATATCATAATCTTGCAGTTTATGGTATGTCATGCCTGAGAGTCTTTTTAAAGTGGAACAGTCGTTTTCCAGTCCTATTCTGATGCAATGATTCACCATCTGACGAAATATCTCCATCATACGTAGTTCTGGGTTTGGTGTGAAGTCTTGTTTTATTGACTTGATAGGCATTGCCAGTATGTTATGTGATTTTTGTATTAAAACGGTTTGATGTGTAATCTGTTGACTGGTACACTGGTTAATACCGTCTGTCCGCACACGACAAGTTAACAGCACCAGGAATCACAAACATTAAAATCTATTAGGATTTGAGCCCAAAATAATGGGTTCTGATTCTGCACTAGAGCAAACTATAGAAAAAATCACTCACAACACAGAAGAACAAATCCTCTCAAACCTAAAAGAAGCATTAAAGTCATCTCAGGATACATTATCCAACTCACAAGTCTCACTTGAGCAGGAATACGACCGAATCATATCTGAAGGCAAAAAAGAGGCAGAAAAGCTTGAAAAGCAAATTGTCGGCAACGCTGATCTAGATTCTAGAAACAAACAACTCGTACTGATTGAAGAATCAATCGAACAAGTTTTTGATAAGGCAATAAAGAAAATCCAAGATGCAGATCGTAACAGCGACTATTCCAAATTAATCTCATCAATGTTAGAAGAATCAATTCGAACTATTGGAACTTCTGATATCATAATTCAAACAAATTCTAAAGATAAATCCGTCGTGCAATCATTACTATCAAAATTTCCAGGCGCTACACTATCACAAGATACGATCGATTGTCTTGGAGGAATCAAAGTACAATCAAAAGATGGTACTATGAAATTTGATAATACGATCGATGCAAAACTTGAACGCCTGAAGCCTTTAATAAGGAAAGATATTGCATCAAAATTCGGTAGGTAAATGGGATGGCGGCAAAAGGAAAAATTATCTGGGTTAGTGGACCGGCAGTAAGAGCAGACGGAATGTCCGATGCAAAAATGTATGAAACCGTATCCGTCGGCAACGCAAAACTTATCGGCGAAGTAATTCGTCTTACGGGAGACACTGCATTCATTCAAGTTTATGAATCAACTAGCGGATTAAAACCAGGAGAGCCAGTCATAGGAACTGGTAATCCACTAAGCGTATTGCTTGGACCTGGAATCATTGGCCAAATTTATGATGGAATTCAAAGACCACTAAAAGATCTTGCCGCAAAATCTGGCTCCTTCATTGGAAGAGGAATCACAACAACTCCAGTTGATATGACAAAAAAATACACGTTCAAACCTGTTGTAAAAGTTGGTGATGAAATAAAACCCGGAAGCGTTATTGGCTCAGTAAAAGAAACCGACCTAATTGATCATAGCATAATGGTTCCACCGGATCATCCAGGAGGAAAAGTAACCAAGATTGTAGGTGAAGGTGACTATGACCTTGAAACAGAACTTGCAACAACAAATGAAAGTAAAATTCCAATCAAGATGTATCACATGTGGCCAGTAAGAAAGCCACGACCTTACAAGAGCAGATACGATCCAACAGTTCCGCTCCTCACAGGACAACGTGTAATTGACACATTTTTCCCAATTGCAAAAGGAGGTACAGGATCAATTCCTGGAGCATTTGGTACAGGAAAGACAGTCACATTGCACCAAATTGCAAAATGGGCTGATTCTCAAGTTGTAGTTTACATTGGATGCGGAGAGCGAGGAAATGAAATGACAGAAGTATTAGTAGAATTCCCACATCTCAAAGATCCACGTACTGGAAAGCCTCTCATGGACAGAACTGTTCTTGTTGCAAATACAAGCAACATGCCAGTGGCTGCAAGAGAGGCAAGTATCTACACCGGAGTTACAATTGCAGAATATTACAGAGACATGGGCAAAGATGTCGTTCTAGTAGCTGACTCTACAAGCAGATGGGCAGAAGCACTAAGAGAAATGAGCGGAAGACTAGAAGAAATGCCAGCGGAAGAAGGTTATCCGTCATATTTAGCATCAAGATTAGCAGAATTCTATGAAAGAGCAGGACGAGTTAGAGCACTTGGAAGCCCAGATCGTGATGGCTCTGTAACACTTGTTGGTGCAGTTTCCCCATCAGGTGGAGACTTTACCGAACCAGTAACTACACACACCATGAGATTCATCAAGACCTTCTGGGCGCTGGATGCAAAGTTAGCATATTCAAGACACTATCCGTCAATCAACTGGATGAACAGCTACTCTGGCTATCTATCAGACATTGGCAAGTGGTGGGGAGACAATGTAAGCAAAGAATGGTTTGAGCTAAGAAGCGAGGCATATGGCATTTTACAAAGAGAAGATACGCTAAAGGAAATTGTCAGACTGTTGGGACCTGAGGCGCTTCCAGACGAGGAAAAACTGATTCTTGAAGTGGCAAGAATGATCAAAATTGGAATCTTGCAGCAAAATTCTTTTGACGATGTAGACACATATTGCAGTCCACAAAAACAACTCAAATTACTGAAATTACTTGTTGAATTCTACAGACAAGGACAGCGCGCACTAAAGGACGGCGTATCCCTTGCAGACATTCGAGCAATGCCAGTAATTTCTACACTATTAAAAGCAAGAATGGAAATTCCAGATGATCAAATTGCAAAGCTAGATCAAGTTCAAACAACAATTAACGACGAATTCAAAAAAATAGGAGTTAAAGTTACAAATTGAGCACACAAGGTGGAGTACAGTACAGCAAAATTGCAGAAATCAAAGGTCCACTAGTTGTAGTTGATGGAGTAGACAGTGCGGCATTTGACGAATTAGTTGAAATTCAAACTACCGATGGAGAAAGAAGACTAGGCAAGGTACTCGAAGTAGGTAACGGCAAAGCAATTGTTCAGGTATTTGAGGGAACAACCGGTCTTTCAGTTTCTGGAACAAGTGCCAAGTTTATGGGAAAAGTAATGGAGATGCCAGTATCCGAAGAAGTTTTGGGAAGAGTATTTGATGGTCTTGGCAGACCAATTGACGGATTACCAGATCCTATTGCTTCTAAATTTTTAGACATAAACGGAGAGCCAATGAATCCAGAGCAGCGAGAATATCCAAGAGACTTTATCCAAACAGGTGTTTCTGTCATCGATGGAATGCTAACACTAGTCCGAGGCCAAAAACTTCCAATATTCTCAGGCTCTGGCATGTCACACAACATCCTTGCAGCACAAATTGCAAGGCAAGCATCAGTAGTTGGAACCACCGATGAATTTGCAGTTGTGTTTGCGGCAATTGGAGTGCAGTACTCTGAAGCAGAATATTTCAAGCGAAGCCTTGAGGAATCAGGTGCACTAAAGCGAAGTGTATTGTTTTTGAATCTGGCAGATGATCCTGCAATTGAAAGAATAATCACACCACGTGTTGCATTAACAGTAGCAGAATATCTTGCGTATGATCTTGGCATGCACGTACTGGTAATTCTTACAGACATGACAAACTATGCAGAAGCACTAAGAGAAATCAGTGCGGCAAGAGAAGAAGTACCGGGAAGAAAGGGATATCCTGGATACCTGTATACTGACCTTTCAACAATTTATGAAAGGGCAGGAAGATTGCATGGAAGAAAGGGAAGCGTAACACAAATGCCAATTTTGACAATGCCATCAGACGATATTACTCATCCAATTCCTGATCTTACTGGATACATCACCGAAGGACAAATTGTACTTGGGAGAGATCTGTTCAGACAGGGAGTTTATCCACCAGTCAACATACTAATGAGTCTGAGCAGAATAATGAAGGACGGTATCGGCGAAGGAAGAACAAGGGTGGATCATCAAGAAATCTCAAACCAGAACTATGACGCTTATTCAAGATCACAAGAAGTTCGTGCATTGGCAGGAATAGTTGGAAAGGCAGGCCTTACCGGTGTTGATCTAAAATATCTGGAGGTTGGCGATTCCTTTGAAAAAGACTTTCTGACTCAGGCAGTAGATGAAAACAGAACAATCGAGGAAACACTCTCACTTCAATGGAAAGTCGTATCTTTCTTACCAAAGAATGAACTAACCAAGGTAAAAGACAAGTTTATCGAACAATATTACAAGGAACGATAATTAAATGTCGTTTGGACAAAATGTTGCAGCAACAAAGATTGAGTTGCTAAAATACAAACGCTCAAGCCAAGTTGCCATGATGGTAGAAAAAATTCTTGATGACAAAAGAAAGGTTTTGCTCAAAAACATTGAAGAAATGATTACGGAGGCAAACAAGGCAAGAGGTGGAATCTGGGATCCACTACAAGATGTTTACAAATCTGTAAATGACGCGTATCTTTCACTTGGAACTACTACGGTTGATTCAGTTGCACAATCTACGCCAGCAGTCATGGAAGTTGACACAAAAATAAAGCGAATTGTTGACGTGTCTATTCCAACACTAAACGTTACAGAAAAGGACACAAAATCAATGCCTTATGGTTTTGCTGATACCAATTCATCAATAGATAGAGCTGCAAAACAAATCAAAGCTCTGCTTCCAAAGATTTGCAAGGCAGCTGAATACGAAAATTCTATTTTTGCTTTGGCAAAAGCATTAGAGAAAACCCAAAAATTGTTAAATGCACTGGCAAATGTCATCATTCCGCAGTACAAATTACGAATAAAATTCATTTTATCTACACTTGAGGAAAGAGAAAGAGAAGAATTCGCAAGGTTAAAAAAAGTAAAGGCGGCAATGGAGAAGAGAAAGTAATGGCAAAAGAAGAGATCAAAAAATTGATTGACGATGCAAACAAATTGCTTGAAACAGAATACGATAATCAGGTCAGCACAATAAAAAATGAATTGCGATCATTCAAAAGCAAAACATTAGAAAAAATTCAAAAAAATACACCATGATTTAAATATGGAAATTTTGGAGCGTATTTGAAAATGAAACCTTTCGCATTATTGCTTTTGACAGCACTAGTCTCACTTTCAGCATTCACAGGGTTTGCATTTGCACAAGAAGCTACCACTGCTAAATCAGCTGACACTGGCTCAATGAAATTAGTAGGTGCCGGTCTTGCATTTGGACTTGCAGCATGCGGCGCTGGAATTGGACTTGGTTACGTTGGCTCTGCAGGCTTGGCAGTAATTAGTGAAAATCCTGCATTACAGTCAAAAGTATTCATATTCATAGGCATGGTAGAGTCCATCGCAATCTATGGAATAGTCATGATGTTCATTATCTTGGGACAATAGTTCCCAAAAAAACTTGTTTTAAATTTTTTAACAGTACTTTAACTGATTTACATCAAGAATTCTTGTACAATACTTGCATCGCAAAACAAGACCTGTTTTATCTATAACGTCCATGGTTGACTCGATGTCCTCGTTGCTATTCGTTATGCAGTCTGGATTTGAGCAGCGGAAAATCTTTTCAATTTTATTTGGTAAAAAGACGCGCCGTTTTTCCACTAATTTATAGTCCTTGATAATGTTGATTGTGGCCTTTGGGGATATGACTGCAAGCTTGTTTGTATCAAAGTCCTGTAAGAATTTGTTTTCTACCTTGATAATGTCTTTCTTACTAAATTTTCCGCTTGGAACGTTTAGTGCTATTGTGATCACATTGCCGTCCTTTCCATCTATGCCAAGTGCCTCAAGCACCTTTAGGCCTTTTCCGTCCTCAATATGATCGATTACGGTACCGTCCTTTATGCGTCTGACAATCAGGTTTGACTCCTGCATCAGAATACTTTGTATACTAACCAGTATATATCATTGAAAGAAATGAACGAATTTTATCAGAAAGACATCATTTCTGTGAAGGATCTGGAAAAATCGCAGTTTGAAAAAATCTTTTCCTCAACAGACAAGATAATCCAAATGGACCCAAATGAAAGAAGAGAACTTGGAAGGGGCAAAACCTTGGGCTATCTGTTCTTTGAACCGAGCACCCGTACCACGCTAAGCTTTCAAGCGGCAATGGCACTAATTGGAGGTACCTCAATTGGGATTTCCGATGTTTCATCCTCATCAACAAAAAAGGGAGAAAGTCTTGCAGACACTCTCCGAATGATGTCGATATACTCTGATATTTTGGCACTAAGACACTCACTTGATGGCTCTAGCAGATTTGCAGCAGAAATTTCCTCAAAACCAGTCATAAATGCAGGAAGTGGAACAGAAGAGCATCCAACGCAGGCAATACAAGATCTTTACACAATTAAAAAAGAAAGAAACAAAATTGACGGACTTAAAATTGGAATAATTGGAGATCTCAAGTATGGAAGAACTGTCTATTCGTTGTTGTATGCACTTGCAAACTATGATGTCGATATAAGACTGATATCTCCTGAATCTTTAAAAATCAGATCCGATTCTATCTATGAAATTCAGAAAAAACTTTCACTAAAAGAATCAACCAATCTAGAAGAATACATTGATGAGCTTGATGTTATCTATGTTACCCGAATTCAAAAAGAAAGATTTCCTGATGAGGAAGAATACCAAAAAGTAAGGGGAAGCTACAAGATTGGACTAGATGTAATTAATAAAATGAAAGAAAATGCTATCATAATGCACCCCCTGCCAAGAATAGATGAAATTTCCACCGATGTAGACGACACTACACAGGCAAAATATTTCAAGCAAGCAGAATACGGCAAGTTCACACGTGCCGCATTACTTGGACTAATACTAAATGAAAACGGATTCTAATTATTTTTTACAAACAGTCTGCTTGCCTTCATTTACGTTATACAAATCAACTATCGCGTCCACATTACATTCGGAAATGTATGGAATCGTCATATCTATTGTAGGTGCCATAAGATCCTCAGGCGCAGTAGAATGTCCAAGACCTAACGCATGACCAAATTCATGTCGTATAATTGTGGCAAGCTGCTCATCGGTTAGATTTGATATGTCATAAACTGTTATGAATGATTTTAAAATCTCATTTTCCTCCGTTACGGATTTTGTATATCCAGTGTATCCATCACTATCTTTAATGTTGGAAAGTGTTATGATGATGTCTCCTTCTCCGCCTGATGAATTGATAAAATCAAAGTTAGTTGGAACCTGATACTTGGTATTCTCTTTTGTAGCACTTTTTAGTGCACCAGCCCATCCTTGATAATAAACCGACGTAGAGCCTTTTGATCCTTTATGGACTATGGAATCGTCAAGATCAATTGTCTTATCAGAAGATATGGCATCATGGATAACATCTAACTGATGCTCAGTTACTCTTGGAGATTTCAAAATATTCACAGCGAGTGTTGTGCCTGTCAGTCTCCATGATTTCCACGTATCCACCGTATCACCTTTCAAATTTTCTGTAAAGTATCTGGTCTTCATCTGTGTAACTTGTTTTTGTGGCGAGGAATCAAGCAGATTATCAGTAACGCCAGACATGAAAATTAACAAAAATACGGCAGGAAGGACTGAAAGCTCAGCTATAAGCAGAGTCTTTGATCTTGATTTTTTTATTTCCTTTTGAATTTTAATTATTTCTTTTGTAATATTGTTTTCGTGCAGTTTTAGATCATCGATAGACTTTCCATTTATCTTGTCAAGACTTTCCCACTCTGTAGCATTTTTGCTTTCAAGCTGTTTGATCTGCCTATTTGTCTTGTTTAGTTCCTGCTTCATCAGATCCAAGTGTTCTTTTAATCGATTCATCGATTTTCTTGTTGCAGTACTGTTAGTCAAATCACATCTCCTTACAAAGAACTTCTAGTATGTCGTAAGGAGTTATGACATAATCTGATGTCATGACATACGGATTTTCCATGCCCTGCATAATTTTACAAATTTCTGCAAGTGTTAATTTTTCAGAGATTAGGGTTGGGGTAATTGTTTTGAACGTACTTGCACTAAGATCTAAAACATTTTCATTTTGTGTGTTGTTTAGATCCTTTATTTTATCAAGCACCATTTTATGACTTACAAACGAAACTTCATTTTCAAGTAAGATGAGTTTGTTATTGTTTTCCGACAATAACTCAACCACGCTTCCAATTTTATCCTCTTTTTTGAATGTAGGAATTTTCTTTTTGGGAAACATAGATACTGTTATGTCTGTTTTACAAAGAGCACCTATCTCAAGAATTTGTTTTATTGAAAACTGAGAAAAATTCCGTCTACCATTTTCTATTATGGTAAAAGGGTTCTTTGTCTTGTTCATTCGGTTCAGTACATCAATTAGGTTGATGTTTCGAGAGTCTATGTAAAAATCCACATTCATTATTCTAGTCGCATTTTCTTGCAAGTAACGTGGTGTGGGGTTTTTCCGTAATCCGTGCATAATCTCATATGGACTGATCGTGCCTATTGGAAATTCATCTTCAACCACTACCAAATTATCTGTGATGTCCGATATTCTTGATAGCATTGATGTTGCTATCCAAACATTGTCGTTGGATGTTATTGCTGAGATTGGAACTGACAATAACGAGTAGGGGAGCACCTCTTCAAAAGAACAAACATCTAGCGTTATGTCATCCCCACTTAACAGCGATTGAAATAACAGACTTTTCTCTTTCTTTTCACTCTTGTTTAGGATCTTACCCCAACTTTTCTTGATTTTATTATTAAAATTTAGATTAGCTAATTTGATCACAACCTCTATGCAATAAGATAAAGATTAGATCTGATAATCAATTCGATGTTCAAATTGAACATACGATTTTTTTGTTTTCCTGAATAAACAAAATTCCATACTAGTTATGATCTTAACATTTTATTTTTTTATTTTTAGCTGACCGCTCTTTCTTAGTAGAAAGCCAACTACACCTATTGCACTTGGAATTATGATCAAAACAGGGTCTATTCCATAAACCTCAAATGGTTTGTATGCTTTGGTTTCTACCACATCCGCAGTTACTGTTGGTTCTAAATTATTTACAGTGATGGTTTTTGAAATTGTTGCAGAAGAATACCATGGTCCGCTTACAGTTGCCGTTATAACAAGTGGGTTTCTCTGTGGAGTGATCATGATTCCAGCATCTCCTGTGGGACCAGTCGCACTATCAGTAATCTGTATTTGCCCGCCACTCACTTCCCACTTTACGCTCATTCCTGCAAGAACCTTGGAATTTGCACTTGCGGAAAGTGTCTCAATGAGAGTATCTGTAGCATTAATGCTTGTTGGACCGGAAATTAGAATCTCTGGTGTCACACTTGTAACTGATACCTTCTCAGTAGCTAGAGGCATTTCTTTTGCCAACAACGAAACTTCGGTCTCACCACTGCCTTTTGGTGCAACGTCAAAGAGACTATAGTATTTGCCCTTCTCTATGGTTACTTTGGATGGCATTTCAAACAACGCTTTGTTTTTTACAATAATGTTGATCTCGACATCATCATTTGCAAATGTTGGCTGTCCTGCTGAGTTGAGAATCTGAACTGAAAACACATCGTTTGTCCCAGCAAAAATTGTTTTAGAGTGATCCAAAACCATGCTTGCCTGTTCTGATGAAAGACTGTCAATTACGGGACTTGCCTTAAAATCGCCAACCTCAAAATTCAGATTGGCTGATCCCTTTTTTGCTGATTTGGCATCAACCAGAACTAAATTATCTTTTGCCAATATTTTTTTTGGCTGAATCTGTACATAATCGTTGGGAGACATGAAAACATCATCATCTTCTGAAAAGCTAGTAACTTCGTCTCCATCTTTCAAATAGAATACAAGAGGAAAGTCACTTCCAGTCAATACCT
>JAHEXS010000020.1 GCA_023252015.1 Candidatus Nitrosotenuis sp.
TTTCCATAATCAAAGACGGAGTGCCAAACTACGCCACACGTATTTTTGTAAACGAGGATCTCAAGGTAGGAGTTTTTACGTCATATTTGACAATTAATGACCCGCATCATAGGTCATTTGCAAGAGTGATGTTAGGATGGGCAAAAAAACACAAATGTTCGCTAGTTGTCAGTAGCGCGCCAATAAAGGTTCAAAAAGAAGATACAGATCAAGTAATTGCTGCAGGCAGTACGCCTGAGGCAAGAGAAAAGATCAAACGTGCTGGAATGACAGTATTGCAAAACGGTACCATACCAGGAATTCCAGGAGCATTGCTTAATGAAGGAATGCTAAGTGGTCAAGATGTAGCAGTTGTTCTAGTCGACATGGATGAATCAGGTCCTGATTTCAAGTCCAGCGTACGCCTTTGTTTGGCAATATCAAAGCTTTTGCCAGGAGTATCATGTGATCTTGGGTTAATGCAAAAACAGACAGAGATGGTAGAAAAAGAAATCAGAGAAAGAGGAAAGGAAACAAGCGCCCTAAAAGAATCAATGTATGGCTAGTACATGCAAGATTTTTTTCAGTTTGGTATTGCAGTAGTCATAATTTCAGCCTCGGGTGTGATGTCACCGGGGCCATTATTTGTAGCGACAATTGCAAACGGCATAAAGCAGGGTGCAAAGGCAGGACTCAAGATAGCGCTAGGTCATACATTGGTAGAATTGCCACTCGTTATTTCGATTGGATTTGGAATTTTGTCACTTGGGATAGTGCCACAGTTTAGGATTTTAATTAGTATTTTGGGTGCCCTGAGTCTTTTTGGATTTGCAGGATTACAGATAAAGTCAATATTGAAAAACGATTCCATACAGCCCAAATCCAAATACGGTTCGTTTCTTACTGGCATACTTCTAACTGGATTGAATCCGTTTTTTCTTATATGGTGGTTTACAATTGGGTTTAAGCTTATTTCGGATGCACTTTTGTTGTGGTCGATGTTGGGAATTTTGATAATGTTTGGCCTACACATCTGGATGGATTATGCATGGCTTGTTTTGGTTTCGTTTCTTTCTTCACGAGGGCGAGTGTTTCTTTCAAACAAGAGATACAAAACTTGCATGATCGGGATTAATTTTATTCTGATTTATTTTGGAATATCATTTATTTTACAAGCCTAACCACAATCAACAATATCAAATTCTGTTTTGCATTCAGTGTTCAAATTTATGATTTTGTCCACTAAAATCATGCATTGTTGTGGATCTTGTAATTTTTTGTACTCTTCAATTTCCGACATTATTGAGAGCTGCCTTAATGAGCAAGAATCAAATGTTTGAATCAAAGCAAGGCCCGCAGTTACAGAAATGCCGATTATAATAGCAAATTTCCTATTCTTTTGTAATGTCAATTTCTATTGTGGAAACGTTTCTTGTTTTTCCATCTTGCGATAAGAGCGAGTCAGATGCAATACGAACGTCTTTTATTTTGTATCCCACAGTATTCATCCTCTTTACAATCATTTGAGATACATCAACTGCTTGTGTGATTCTCTGGCCTCTTGCCTTTATTGTCACAAATGATTGTGTTGAAAGCTGCGTTAGTGTAGCAGTAACATAAGTCATAATTGGCTTTGTTCCAACAAAAATCACATCACGTGTCTTTCTTGAAGTATCTTCTACGTCTTCAGATTTTGTTTCGTCTACTGTGTCAGCGTCATCTTTGAGTTTTTGTGATTCTGTAAAGATTTCTTCGGCTTCAGTAGGTGTGTCTTCGCTCATTTTGTTTTGGCCTTAGGTTGTTCCGTCCTTCTGCGTTTATTTAATGTTTAATGTTTTCTTTTTGAATATAATTTTCTATAATTGTTTCAATCTCGTCTGGACTGGAACATGTTTTAACAGATTCGACCAAATCCTTTTCTTCAACTTCATAACAGTTAAGAAATTCCTGATCGTCTTTGTAGACTAAAATCACCTTATCATTATGAATGCAGTAATACATTTTTTCTTTTTCCATGTTTTCAGGCTTCATTTTGATGCCATTTTCGTCAATAGATAATGGATAAACCACAACTATCAATGCGTGTATCGATATTTAGATTCTTAGAATGATTCGATATTATAATAAGGATTTTTTTCCATACAATACATCATGACAGAAAGAATCGTGCTTCATGTTGATTTTGATTATTTCTTTGCCCAGTGTGAAGAGATCAGGAATTCCAATCTAAGAACAAAACCTATTGCAGTTTGTATATTTTCGGATAGGGGTGGGGATAGTGGTGCGATAGCAACTGCGAATTACATTGCAAGAAAATATGGTGTAAAATCCGGCATGCCAATTAAATTCGCAAAAGCCAGACTAAAACAGATGGCAGACGCTGTTTTTTTGCCAGCAGATTTTTCGTATTATTCAGATATTTCCGAAAAGGCAATGGATATAATGAAAAATCATGCAGACATTTTTGAATACGTAGGAAAGGATGAAGCCTATCTTGATGTGTCAAAAAGAACACAAAACAGTTTCAAAAATGCAAGTCATCTTGCTCAACAACTCAAAAACCAGATAAGACAAGAAATCAAAATGACATGTTCAGTTGGCGTATCTCCCAACAAACTTGTTTCAAAAATCGCTTCAAACCATAAAAAACCTGATGGGTTAACCGTAATAGAAGCACAAAATGTAGAATCGTTTTTGGGACCACTCAAAGTAAGCGATATTCCAGGAATAGGCAAAGTTACGGAAGAAAAATTTCACGAAATGAATCTAAGTACAATTGAAGAATTACGCAAAGTTGACATTTTTACTCTAAACAAAATGTTTGGTCGAAAGATTTCCCTATACATTTACAATGCCGCAAGAGGAATAGATGACGAACCAGTAGCTGCAAGACAGCCAACCATACAGTACAGCAGAATAGTCACACTAAAAGAAGATTCAAAGAATTTAGATTTTCTTGCAAACAGTCTTGAAGAAATATGTGCCGATGTTCATGAGACTGCGGTTAAAAATAAGAAGATGTTCAAATCAGTCGGAATCCAATTTGTGCAGTCGGATTTATCAAGCAAAACAAAGTCGAGAATGCTAAAAAACCCAACAGTTAGTCTTGATGAATTAAAAAAGACTGCATATCAGCTGCTAGAAGAAGCGCTGATTGACCAAACATTGAATGTCAGGAGATTGGGGGTAAAAATTTCAGAACTCTCAGATTTACAAGGTCAGAGCTCACTTACTAATTTCTTTTAAGCTGCAAGTCGCTTCATTCGTTTTGTTTCAATTGAGGTCACAATAAGTAAGAATATGAAAATCCAAGGAAGAAACATTATTTCACCTGCAACGCCATGGAATTCCTCAAACTTGCTTGGATCAGTTGAAACCTTGAGTACGAATACAGATAGCGAGAATATTCTGATCATGTTTACACCAATTGTTCCAAGTATCCCAATGACAAAATATGCCACCTTGCGTTTTCGCTCTATGTTCATCTTTAGCAAAAACGCCATCATGACAAGCGAGTAAATTATAATGCTGTGAACTCCGGCGGATGGCCAAAATACTTGCAGTGCCATTGGTCCATGCTCTCCTCTGAGCAGCATCAGATTTTCTTTAGCAAACGCAGTTCCAAGATGCAGTTGGTTGATTATCCAAACATTTGCTTTTACTAAATATGGGACCACGTATTGGAGTGGCCCAAGTGTATCATATGGAAAGAATGCGTCAAGAGACAGAATTGCTGCACTGCCACTAAGAAAGATTGGTCCGGCAGGAGAGATGCGTATCCATTTTTTGCCAAACAGTATACTGACTACTGCAATCAAAAATATTGCCATAATGATAAAGTCCCACATCCATGTCCACGAATCCACCAAATGGACGTTAAACTGAGGTGCCGCCTTTACAAGATAGTCCTTTAGGCCATGTTCACGCATCACAAGATAAGCAATGGCTGCACCGGCAAGCGGAATTGTCGCAAGAACTCTTTTTTTAGACACTTGGAGTTTGATCCCAATTAACTCTGCCACAATGAATGCCATTGCAAAAAGAAATCCTCCTCGCCCTTGGTTCCAGCTTAGGCTAAACGTGTTAGGATATACTACAAGGGCAAACAATACAGGACTAACAATTATTATAATTGCAAGAAGGAGAGTTTTATTTTGCAACAGGATTTGTGAAACTCCAATGAATAAAAACTAAGCAATTGTAGAGTAGATTTTTGTAGAATTATTTTTTCTTTATAGTCAGAGTCTTTTGTATCTCATTTATGCCGCTAATGAATTTTTGTTTTGCATCATATTCATTTGAGACTTTAACTATTATTTCAGACGATGAAAGCAACACGTCTTTTACAACTAATGGTGTACTCAAGCCAAGTAGCTCCCCAAGAAAATCAAACAAATTCTGAAATTTTGCTGAATCGCGGTAATGGAACAAGGTGTTTCCGTCCCGGAACACAGGTCTTGGATCAAGCGGTATTACCAATTCGGGGGAACTCATTTCGGTAATGAATGTGTCAGTGTCTTTTTTGATTGAGGTTGCAAGTTGATCTTTTTGCGATTCAAGGCTTTGTTTCATTTTTTCTAATTGTTCCATTTGGTCTTCATATTGGACGCCTATCATTTTTGCAAACGTCGACTCGGTTGGCTTTTTTAGAGGCAGCTCATGGAGTCGCATGTTCACTGATTTTAGCTCCTCATCTACCTGGCATAGATTAACTCGCTCAGACTTGACTCTTTTTGCCAAATCTTCTAAAAAATTGAAATCAGCCATAATTGTAACCTGGTTCAGCTAAACTGGTGCACGACATCCATCAGGCTTTGTTTAAAGTTCTCTGTGGTCAGTCCCCATTTGCCGTACTCATCCTTGTATGCATCCCAAGATTCCTCTGCCTCACGTGCAATATCTAGAATCTTTGGACCAATCGCCTTGGTGTTGACAAATATTGTGACGTTTGCCTGTTCTTTATCCAAGATTGGAATCTTGACAAATATCATTCTTGAATCCTCAATGTTGAATCTTTCTTTGATTACTCGTTTGAGAACTTCTCTTTCTTTGATATCAAATTCGCCTTTTACTTTAACTAATACACAGCACGAATCCTTTGGCCCACCATGGTTTCGAACATCGGCGTCATCAATGTCAAACAGTAACGCATCTTGTTTTTTGTTAATATTATCAATGATAGAGTCCATCGTGTTGTGTTTGTTGCCAGCTAGTTGGTCTAGGCTCCATTGATCTTCATCAGGTAACACGGGTATAGTCCATGGAACTGCAAACTTGGGGCGTTTTGTTGCAAGCCATGTCCTATAGTTGGACATGTCCCATTCTGTTTCTCGTGCAAACGAGGATATGAACATGGATATCGCATTTGCTGCAATCAGGTTCATTCCCTTGTAGTCCTTCCATCCAACTTCGTGTTCTTTTGGAAGATCGTCAATAATAGACGGTATTTTTTCAACTCGTTTTTCAAACTTGTGTGCAATCTCCCTTAGTCGTTTATTTGAAAACAGAATGGAGCAATCGCTGAACTTGATTTGATATTCAAGGTTCATCACTATGTTAATTGCAGCAGCCTCTAAAATCACTGGGTCCCAGCCAAACTCTGGAAGCAGCCCCAATGTTGCAATTGTAGCATGTTCTTTTGTGTTACTTCGAATAAACTCGATAAACGAGCACGCAAAAGAGCTTCCAGTTCCACCACCCATCGCAAACGGTACTGTGTATCCCCTGACAGGTTCTGGTGATAACGCAGACAATTGTTTTGTAAAATCCCACTTTTGGGTTATTTCATTTTTGAATCTAGAGTGCCCTTCTGCCCAGTTTCTTGCAGCACCTCCTGCTCCATGAATGACATGTTTGTCACGCAGAGCAAAAAGGTCAGGATATGATTGTAAAATAAGATTAGCGGCCCTTGGATCAAGGTCGACTAGCAACGCTCTTGGAATTAATGGGGTTTCTCCACCGACATAGGATCCCGGAAAACGTAAAATTGTACTACCGTATCTTTTTAGAATTCTCGATTCATCTTTGCTATCTTTTAGAACAGGTTTTAGCGGGTCTGCGCCTACATCGAGCAATAACCTTCGATATGATTCCGCTCCAAGGCCTATGCCACAGTGACCAAAGCAGGTCATCAGTACTGGCGCTGGTGGGAGCGGTGCTGTACCTTGTGCCATAATTACACCATGGTTTGTTTAGACTTTAACCAAGCAGTGTAACAAAGTAAAGTTCCTACTTGATCGTTGTAGACATTTGTCCAAATCATGACTACGCTATAGACTGTTTTGCATTTAAGATTTAAGAAGAATTCATACTAATATCAGGTAGATTTTCAGAAATAGTCCACGATTGACTTTTGTTTTAGCATTTTCATCATAATGCCTTTTGAGAGCCATTCGTTTTTGCTAATACTCGTATGCTTACAAGCTAGATTTAGTCCAGATTCTAGGGTTTCTACCAAAACTGGAATTTTGGACAGTGCTGCTCTAATTGCCTCTCTCACTTGCCACACTCCAACGGGTACTGCATATTCAGGTCTTATTTCCCGTAGAATTAGAACACCTGCTTGTCTTTGTTTTCTTTTTAGATATTCTGCAACACCGAGCTTTGCCGCAAAATATGCTCCAGCAATACTTGGATAATGATCAATTCCGTTTGCATCCTCAAAGTCTGCACCAAAACCAATTTCTCCTTTTTCTGTGTACCATGCCTCCTCCATTTCAAAAATCCATCGGTGTGGAAATAAGAAAACCGAAAAAATATTTCCTAAGTGTTCGTGCGTGAAAACCTGGCAGCTGTCAATTGCAGGATAGTCTAAAATTTTTGCAACTAGGTTTTTCGATATAATGTCATCTGTTGCAGTAATGCTCCATCGTGTAGGCACCAGCTTTCGCTCTTTTCCAAACATTCCAATACTGAAACATTTTTGGATTTTTGAAATTTCGATTCCGTTATTATACAAAGATATTATGGCATCTTCTGCTTTTAGATCCTTGTCATAGTATGTTTTTTCAATGGTTTGGTTTGCAGACATACCAGAAAACTTGGCAGTCTTTATTTCGCCAATTGGTCCAAATGGTGCAGATTCTCCATCAATTGTTGTAATTGGTGAGGTGTGTTTTTGGAATACAATATCGGAGTCAGGAGTGTTGGATGACATTGCAAGATCTTGAAGACTTTCAATGTAACGCCCTCCGGGTTGTGTGACTGAAACATTTTGTATTCCTCGTACTAGTTTTAATCTAAAATTTACAATATCTTCCAGTGTTTTTCCCAACCATTTTTCAGGTAGATCTAAGAGACTTGTATCACCATGGATTGGTGGAACCATCGGTCCCACTCCAACTTTAGGATAACCGTATGAGCCTACAAAGACAGACGGAGGACTAGAACCACTAATTGAGTCAGACGAGAACAGGTTCCCGTACCGCGATAGATATTCTTTCCAATTTTGCTCAATTGATTTTCTTATGTCCTTGGCACTTGGACTCAATAACGAACAGATGAACACTCAAGTATTTAGTTTGAATGATTGATGGACATCGAACTTGTTTGCGTAAAAGTACACTCGGTTTTTAAAATTCCAGAATCAGATATTATCGTTTGTGGTGTCTTTTTAAAAGCCATGCCACTACGATTTGTCGTGCCAGCTTTTCTGGATCCTTTTCCCTATACTGAGATTCTTTTTCAAGTTTTTTTGCGTGTGATGAGGACAGTGTCAATGGAACAGTTCGTCGAACTGCCAATATTCGTGCTTTTTTCAGTAATTTATTGTGACTTGCAGATGGATGTTTTGCAAGTAATCTAAGATAGCTTTTTTGTGTACGCGCATCTAAATCTGAAATTCTTTCTGCAATACGTACTGCCTTGCCGACATTTGAAATAATTTGATTAAGATTTATTGCGGCACTGCTAGATATTGTCCCTGGAACCAAATCCTTTATTTGTTCAGGAAGCGCTGCAAAGCCAACATATTTTTTAAAGGTTTTACGCGACATTCCAAGGGAATTAGCTCCGCCAGTAACACCCATTTTTTCTGCAAGAAAACGACATGAGTGTGCCATGTCTTTCGGTGCCATGTTTTTGCGATGGAAATTTTCAACCACAGATGCAGCTTTTGCATTTTCAAGATCATAACCTTTTGTTAATACCAAGACTGGAATCTTTTTTGCTTTTAGAAGCTTTAATGCAGCAAGTCGTCTTTGACCAGACATCAAAAGAAAACGTCCCTTTCCATCTTTTTGGACCATTGGGGGATTTTGTAGTCCTTCGTTTCGTATAGATTTTGCAAGATCATGTATTCCATCTCTATCAAGAGAACGAGCCTGGGCCTCATTCCACACCTGAACTTTCTTAATAGGAATGACTTTTACGCGGTATTGGAGTTTTTGCCTATATCTCTGCGACATCAATTGCACTAGTAATGAAAAAGAGGCTAGTAAACAGCGAGGTTAAATTCAATTTGCTTTTGTGTGATCAAATGTTCTCCGAAAACAGTTCAAATGGAGTAAAATACGCGTTTATGAGTAAAATTAACCAATTTGTAAAAAACCCAACAATTAGATCAAAAATGAGTTAAAATCCTACTATTTTGGAATAATACATGTGTCTTCAAAAAGAATTGTTTCGTTTCTTCCAAGTGCGACAGAATTAGTGTACGAATTGGGAGCTGAAGAAAATTTAGTTGGTGTAACTCATGAGTGCCTTTATCCACAACAAGCAAAAACAAAACTGCAAATAATCAATTCTGTTTTCGACCCACAAAAGATGACCTCAAAACAAATCGATGACAAAGTGTCAGAGTTGGCAAGAGATGGAAAAGACATTTTTACAGTAGATGAAGAGAATCTCAAAAAAGCAGATCCTGATTTGATAATTGCACAAGGAACGTGTGCAGTTTGCTCGGCATACACCAATGAGGTAAACAGGGCACTTGAAATTCTACAGCAAAGGCCTCAGGTGGTAGTTCTTGATCCCCACACCGTTGAAGACATCTTAGAAAGTGTTTTAGTAATTGCACAAAAAATTGGAAAGCAGGAAGAGGGCAAAAAACTAGTGGAATCCCTCAAAAAAAGAATTGATTTTATAAAATCAAAACACACCAAGCGACAAAGGGTTTTGTGCATAGAATGGATTGATCCATTTTTTACATCTGGTCATTGGGTCCCACAAATGATAGAAATTGCAGGCGGCATTAATTCGATAAGCGTAACAGGTGAGCATTCCAGACGCATGACAATAGATGAAGTAGAAGAGGCAGATCCAGACATCATAGTTATGATGCCGTGCGGATTTGACACAAAAAGAACTGTATCAGAATGCATCACAGTTTTGAAAAACAATCAGAGATGGAAAAATTTGAGGTCGGTAAAAAACAGCCAAGTATTTGCAGTTGACGCAAACGCGTATTTTTCAAAGCCAAGCATTAGAACCATAACAGGAATTGAAATTTTGGCAAAGATAATCCATCCACATGAATTCGCAGAGATTGAAATTCCAGAAAACTCGTTTATACAGATATAATTCTAATCATGGTGTTCAACATCATCATTGGTTTCAAGTGTTCTCTTGCCCGGTCTTGCAGGAACAAACATTATTGTCATGGAATTGGCAAGTGGTGAACTCTTCATAGATTTTCAGGTTTGAAAAAGTTCGCTCATCTTTGTGATTTCTGTCAACAAATAAGCCAAACTTAGAAATTGAGTCTACGGTAACTGTTTTTCAAAAAATCGACATGCAGATATTAACTTGAAGTTTGTCCAAACTCAACACACATTCTCTGATATTCAAGATTAACGATTAGATGTCAATGAGTGCCTGAATCATGTTTCCCCGTCCTATCTCGTGGCTTCTTGTCTTCTGATGATTCAGGCAATCTTTCTATTTTAACTAATTTTGCAATTAATCGACAGTGATTTGGCAGTATAGTACACATAGATCAAAATTGCAGTAGTACGATGCCAATTTATTGCAGAGATCCTAATTGAGTTAAAAATATTGTTACGACGGTTACTCGCGCTTGAATATTTTGGCAAGATTTTGGACTACCAAATCTAGTTGACATATTTCGCAAGAGACAGAGTTTGAATCGTTTTTTGTTTCTTCCACGGTGTTGTGTCGTTCGTCAGATATAAGAAATTCGTGTTTGGACATTTACAAACACGTCTAGCCACAATAGTCAAGAGCGTCAAAAGACCGGAAGAAAATACGTCTACAATGATTTTTAGCAAGAATTTGTACAATTAAAGCAGAGGAGTTGTTTCTGATCTATAAAGTATTCACAGATAATGCAGTTTCATGTGGGTTTGTAGCAATCCTTCGTATTGTGTTACATATCCACAATGAGTACATGTAAACATTGATTCTGGTTGTTTTTCTTTAACAAAGGTTCTAGTAGATAGAGACTTTATCAATATGATTTCGTCTTTGGGCAATACTGCAAAGTTTGCAGTTTCTCCAAGAGATGCAAAAAATTCCCTAACTCCCTTGACAATTTTCTCAGTATCAAGATATTCGTCCTCTATAGGGGACAGTACAAATTCATGTAGCTTCATTGTTGGAATTGCTCCAATCCAATCTGCTACAAAAACTGCCAATTCGTGCTTGTAGGACTCTATTTCCCTACAGTCGATCGTGATCACGTGAATTTTCGATCTGTTGCTACTTTTAATTGTGTTTGTGGTAAAATTCTGGAACTTATGTATTACTGAGAATTTCTATCAAATTGCTAAATATAAAATTTAGTGCAATTTACTCAATGACTCGTAAACTTGTTTTTTGTGGAATGATTCTCAGTCTTTTTGTAATACTAAATACTACACAAATCTTTGCAATCAACGATGATGAGATCAGGGCAACGGAAAAATAAAAAACAACCCAACAATGATGCAAATACTTAAAATTCTTGTCGAAATGCTGGAAGGAAAAAATTCAAGCCAAGCAAAATAAGGCATTACAAGAAGCAAGAGCCATCGCCAACACAAGGGCTAAATGCGGAATTAGCACGAGTAAAAACAACGAGCAATTCACACCTCCAAGTGCTTTTGCAAAATTTGTGTCAAAAAAACCAGCCAACATACAAGACATCTATGTGTCAATGTTCAACTATCAACAAGATAAGATAAAATCTGCACAAAACATCAGCAGATCCCAGCAGGAAGCAGTAAAAAAGACGCCCTGGATGCACGTTACAAGAATTCCGTAACAAGCCGAATCTAGATGATATCAATCAACAAGGACTTTAACGGAGTATGCCGTGGGGATGTAAAACTACAACAGGTCTTTGATTCAAAAGGCAGGATTCCACGAACAGACTAGTCGCTCGCGTTTGTTTTTCTAATTTTACAGTATTCTACCAGATAGTTTGTGGTACAAATACATCCTAAAGAGGACGACTGAGCCAAACAAAACAAGCGACGATATCAAAAACGTGGCAGGATAATTGAATGTCCGCGTGACAAATCCAGCGGTGAGTGCACCCCCAAATACACCCATTCCAACCATAGAGCTGTTAACGCCAAGATATGTCCCCTCAAATCCCTTTGGAATCGCCTTAAACAGCAATACAGAATTTGATGTGCTATAAATTGAAAATCCAACTACCATCAAACACATTGAGGCAATCGCAGCTACCAATAACCCCGATCCAATAAACAACGTTACCACAAATCCGGCAATTACGACTCCGGTAATTCTAGGCACATACGCCATCATGGTAGATCGTTCCTCACCCATTCTTGCAATTATTTTCGGAGCCAAAAAGAAAAATCCAGCCATGGTTCCAGTCTGTGTCAGATATAACAAGAAAACTGTCGAGTCGGAAAGCCCAAAGCTTTTCAAAAATGGAGTCAGGGCAGTAAAGTAGATGTTACTTCCAAAGTAAAACAAAAAGTTAGTCAAAAATAAAAATCCAATCTCGTGCGATACTTTTCCTTTGAGGAGTGATAGGATGTGTTTAAAGTCATACAGTTCTGGAATTTTTGGAAAGAAAAGGTGATTGTGCATGCGAAGATGACTGCTAAAGATGTGCTGCATTCCATGCATAGATTGTACAAGGGTATTTCGTTCAATGTGAAAGTGAGTTTTGGATATTTGTAGGCTGATTGCAATCGATACTGCAGTAGCTAAGGCACAGATCATAAAGTATTGCCTTGTATCAAAGTAAAAGCTCCAAGCAGCACCAATTACCATAGCTGCAAGACTTCCAAGTGTAGATAGTATTGAAGTTCTTGCAAAAAGTTTGCTCCACTGGTTGTTTGGGCTCGTTTCCATCACAAGCATTTGTGTTACTGGTCCTCGCGCAGTAAGGAAAAATCCAGATAGTGGGGAGATGATATAGATGGGCTCAATTTTTGTCGTATTATACAGCCACAAACAACAAAACAGAATTATTGAAAATGTTGCTAGTAAAACTGCTTTTTTTGCATGGTACTTGTCTAAGATTTTTCCCCAAAATATGGACCCAAGAGCGGCAGCACCATAATGAATTGCAATCATGACTGAAACTTCGCTTATTCCACCTCCAAGCCGTATGACAAACAATGGGATTACAGTGTGTAGTCCTTCGGCTGCAATGTTACTTGGAAGTATAAATCCCAGCCATCTCTTGTTTATTGACTCCATTATAGAATACGACCAGATATCACACTAATCTACAATGAATTAAAAAATTGTGTACAGATTTGTCGAATTGTTTCTGAGTTTATTGAGCTCCCATTTCCATACTCTCACTTAAGTCAATTGTGTGAGATTGGGGTGCAGGCTGGTCTGCGCTTGTGCTGTTTGTACTAGAATCGTCTTTTACATCCATGTTTTCTTCCATTTGTGTTTGATTTTCTTCAGTTTCTTTTGGGTATTTTGCCATAGAATCTTCCATCATCTTTGTCAAGTCGTCTTGTGAAGGATCATGATTTGCTATCCAGCCCCAAGCTGAAAGGGTTTGGAAGCTGGATTCTTTTACACATGCAGGATGCCAGTTACTTGCCTTAAATACAAGCTTGTGTCCAGCACCACATTGGATTTGATGTGGATCTACCCCCATCGACATTTGTTTTAGTGGAGAATCGATATTAGACGCCATTGTTGTCATTTCCATGCTAGTTGAAGAGTCTTCAGTTGTTTGTTCACTCATTGCTTCGTCAGAGGAACCTTCGTCAGTTGTTTGTTCACCAGTTTCAGAGTCTTCATTGATGGCTTCGTTAGCGGAGTTATCTGCAGAAGTAATATCGCCAGTCATTTCTTCGGCAAATACTGGTTCTGATAGCAGTGCGATCATAGAGGCAGTTATCGCTAGCATGAAAAACAATGCAAATTTGTGCATTGTTTAACATGCTTTGACTTGGCATTTAACTTTTTTCAAACGTACTGAATATGACGGGTTCCTGTCGTACAAATCATGATGAAAAGCAATTCTGAGACATTTGGTATTGAAAGTGGTTATGGAAAAGAGGTAATAGAGTGGCTTAACGAGGAGGCAAAGAAGGATGAGCTAAATTTTGAGGCCAGAACGTATAACTACGAAGTGGCAACGCAGAACTTTGGATCATTTGAGCTGTTTTCCTGGATTGGAGACACACAGGCTGCAAGAAAGCTCATAGTCAAGGCAAGTAAGCGCTTTAAAATCAAGGTAATAGAAGGAGGGTACAAAACGAGAGAACGCATACTTAAGATCAGCAAGCAGGATTACGCGATGGTTAGAAGAGGAGACAAGGTAATTGGGCACATTGCATTCACAGCGTCAAGACTTGGCGGGCAATGGCAGGTAACAAAAGAAGAGTTACGCTAAATCACAACACAAATAATCAATAACCAAAAAAAACTATTATGC
>JAHEXS010000100.1 GCA_023252015.1 Candidatus Nitrosotenuis sp.
CGCACATGTAGTCGTACTTGCCTGGCTTGAGTTTTGTAGTATCAACAGTGAATGTGGCACCTGCGCTAATCAAGCTGGAATCAAATGTGGCACCTGCGTCTACTGCACTGGTTACGGTATGTGCAACAGAGTCGTTGTTTGTCCATTCGATGATGTCCCCCATTGGCACCTGTGCCATGTCTGGATCAAAGTCTGGATTTCCCTGAGTTTGTGAATCCTTGAGAATTGAAATCTTGAATATTGGTGCAGTCGATACTGGGATTTCGGGTTTCTTTTCCTCTTCCACTTGTGGCGGGACCAAATACTGAGATGGTCCAAATAGGCCAAATCCAACATAAGCCGCAACTGCTGCACCTACTGCTAATATGAAAATTATTGATACTGGCTTTGCATATTGTGGCATCTTCATGGTTACATATGCTATGACAATTGACGGGACTGCTATTATCAGCAAGACTCCTGCAAATGTTGGAATCGTAGTTACCGTGTTAAAATTAAGTGCCGCAAGTCCAAACGAGAAGGCAATTCCTAAAATCACCAAAGTAGTGGCCTTTGCTTTATTGCTGGTTGATACTCCGCCTTCCAAAATTCCAGCAGATAAAAAGATCAATCCTAAGAAAAGTGTAAGTCCTGTTAAAGCATGCATGCCGTCGATAAACGTGTGAGCTATTCCTGCATACGCGATAGTAACACCTGTTATGCCTATGGCAGTAAGACCCATTCCTGGCATCATGAGGTCCCAATTACTCATTTGTGCTTGATGCCTAATGTGAGGTACTTATTCCTTTTGCACCTCTGATCGAGTCAAAGAAATTAAACACCTATTTGGACAATGTTTCCATTAAACTACGATTTTGCGACATTTGCTATCTTACTGTGTTGGTGATTTTGATCGGTCTTCATCTTTGGGTGGTTTTATTGGACCTAGTTTTCAGCGGTAACCCAAATCTTGGTTACCGTGTATTCTAATGTGGAATAATTAATTGCCGCTATACGCTAAATTGTTTGCCATTTCCAGTATTCTGTTATCTGCACTGGGTTTTGTTCTGCTTTTTTTGCATAATCATACAATGATTCTTGACATTTCTTTCTGATCTATGGTGTCGAAATTTTATTCTGACTTGAGCTGCCTGCATGCCTGAGTTCCTTGTAAGCTCTCTTCTGACACTTTAAACTAGAAATATATGCCTAATGAGGCAACTTTCAAAGAGTTTGGGATTAAAAGAAATATCAGAAATATCAAAACCAAGGATCGTAGTCCTGCTTGTTATCACTGCAATTACATCAATGTATGCTGCAAGCAAGCTGGTCGGCCCTGAGCTTAACCCGATTAGTCTTTTGCACATCATAATTGCGGGAGCACTCGCATCTGCAGGATCAAGTGCACTAAATCATTATTATGATAAGGACATCGACCTGCTCATGAAAAGAACAAGCACAAGACCAATTCCATCAGGAAGAATGAAGGCAAGTCATGTTCTAATTTATGGAATCGCCGTAAGCGTTGCATCCGTAGTATATGCGGCACTCACGTTGAATTGGACTTCTACATTCTTTATTGGACTTGGAATATTCTTTTACGTCGTAATCTATACTGTGTGGCTTAAGCGAAACAATTCCTCAAATATTGTAATTGGTGGATTTGCGGGAAGCGCAGCATCAATGGCTGGGTGGACTGCCACAACTGGTTTTGTACCGCCGTATGGAATTGACCTGCTTGGCTTTCTTGTGGGATTCTTGGTGTTTGTTTGGACTCCTTCGCACTTTTGGTGTTTGGCAATGAAGATACGAGACGACTATGCAGAAGCAAAGGTGCCAATGTTGCCAGTACTAATTGGAATGCACAAAACATCAAAATACATTTTGGCAAACACTGCGATTTTGCTTCCATATTCACTTGCGCTGTCCTTTATACCAAATGGACTTGGAATTGTATACTTTGTAATTGCGGCAGCAAGTGGGAGCCTGATGCTGGTGTACCATTACAAGCTTACAAAGAACCCGACTTCGGACTTTGCGTGGAAGGCATACAAGGTAACTGCGCCGTACCTGACAATAATTTTCGTAGCTATAGCGCTGGACGCGGCATTTCACTTTAGATTCTAGTTTTCTTCTTCGACACCGGGAAACGACGCCTCATAGTCTTTTTCCATCGTTTCTCTGTTTTGTTTTTCGTATTCGTCTTCCTCTACTTCTGGAACTACTGCCTCGATTCGTCGTGTGTCTTTTGTAAGCCATGACACCCTTACTAGTCCAAGTATCTCCAAGTCAAGTAGGATTTTGTTGAACCTATCCTCAGGCAGGATGATTCCTGATTTTACTAAGCTCTTGGTTAGAGCCTCGTCTGTCATGGAGGTTGCACTCTTGATTTTCTCATACATTACATTTCTTAATGGAAGTTCTGTCATGTTTGTTAACCGTAAAAGGTCTTGTCTATTGGTTTGGGAACAACGTTAGAAATAGTTTCCCTTATTGCGGTGTACCATTGGTCTACCTCTTTTGTAATTGAGGGCCTGATCTTCTTTAACGCCGCTACAAAATCCGAGCTTCCAATCTTGACAGAATTGTTCTGCATTGCGTGCACTCCTGCTTCTCTGCAGAGGGCTACTAAATCAGCCCCAGTATAATTTTGCGTGGAGACTGAAATTTCTTCCAAGTTGACATCGTCGGACAGTGGCATTTTCTCTGTTAGTATTTTGATTATCTCGAGTCTTCCCTTCTCGTCTGGTTGCTGTACAAAGAGGACTGGCTCCAGTCTTCCAGGCCTTAGCAAGGAATGATCAAGCAAGTCCGGCCTGTTTGTTATTCCAATTACTACGACTCTTGCAGAACCACTTTCCTCCATTTCAGTTAGCAGCTGGCTTAGGATGGTCTGCCCGATTCCTGCCTCTTCACCCGATTTCATTCTGGCAAGTGAGTCCATCTCGTCAAAAATTATGACACATGGCGCGGATGTTTTTGCCTTTCTGAAAATCTCTCTGATTGCTTTTTCTGACTCGCCGATCCATTTTGATAGAATTTCTGGTCCTCTGACAAGTATCATGTTGCTTCCGCTCTCTGTAGCTACTGCCCTTGCAAGAATGGTTTTTCCACATCCCGGCGGGCCATGAAGCAAAACTCCTTTTGGTGGCTTTATTCCCATGTTGTAGAATTTCTGCGGTTCTTTTAATGCGATAATCAAATTGTCCTGTAGAGTTATTTTCACATCCTCAAGACCTCCTACCTCGTTCCAGAATACCTTTGGTCGTTCAACGTAAAACTCTCTCATTGCAGTTGGGACTACTTCGTGCATTGCATCGTAAAAGTCCTGAAAATTAATGTCTAATGATTGCAAAATTTCTGCTGAGACCTTTTCTGTCTCTAGATCAATATCTGGGAGATATCTCCTGATTGCCTTTAGTGCAGCCTCTCTGCACAAAGACTTGATGTCTGCCCCAGTGTACCCGTGCAATTCAGATGCGAGTCGTCTTGATTCTACGTCTTCGGCAATCGGCATTCCACGTGTGTGGATTTGTAGTATTTCGTATCTTCCGTCTGCATTTGGAACTGATACTTCGATCTCTCTGTCAAATCTCCCAGGTCTTCTAAGCGCAGGATCCACACTGTCAGGCCTGTTTGTTGCGCCAAGTACTATGACGTTTCCTCTTTCTGTCAGTCCGTCCATTAGGGCAAGCAGTTGTGCCACTACTCTTTTTTCAACATCACCGTATGCCTCTTCACGTTTTGGTGCAATCGCATCAATTTCATCAATGAATATTATGCTTGGCGAATTGTCTTTTGCCTCTTTGAATATTTCTCGGAGCTTCGCCTCTGTTTCTCCGTAATACTTGTTCATTATTTCAGGACCATTGATGGAATACATGTTTGCCTCTGACTCACTTGCCAAAACCTTTGCAATCAGAGTCTTTCCACATCCCGGCGGGCCGTACAAAAGAATTCCACTGTGCGGATCTATCCCAAGTCTGTCAAAAATTTCAGGATGTCGGAGTGGCAGCTCCACTATTTCCCGCATTACCTTTATTTCATTTCTGAGTCCGCCTACCTCGTCGTATGTTACGCGAATTTTTTTATCAGTTACCTTGTCTGATGATATGGAAAACTCTGTGGTCCTATCTATGGTGGCGATTCCCTTTGGTACCGTCTTGCTTATTTTGAAATCCATGGAGTTACCTAGTATCATGACTGAAATTTCGTCTCCCTGACAAAAAGGCAGTCCCTTGAGTCTATTCTTTACAAAATCCGTAAATTCTTTGTCTACTGTTACAACATCGCTTACTGGGAGTAAGACAATTGTTTTTGCAACCTTGGTGATGGCCTTTTTAATTTTTACAATGTCATTTAATGCACTACTGATGTTTTTTCTTGTCTGGCCGTCTATTCTTACCACATCTGGAAACTTGTCGTCTTCATCTGTTGGCCAGGCAACTGCACAGCTTGTGCGCTTGCCTGTCATTTCAATAATATCGCCCGGGTTAACCTTGAGAAAGTCCATCGCATCCGGACCAATTCTTGCGCGTTTTTTTCCAACGTCCCTTTGTTTTGCTTCGCCTACTCGCATTTGCAAAGGTTCGTCCTTGCGTGCCAATTAGATCACTTCACATCTACTGATCTTCTACTCATGTTGAGTACTTCGAACTCACTTACGCCTTGGATTGATCTTACTGTGTTTTCCAAAAGATCCATTTGTCCT
>JAHEXS010000101.1 GCA_023252015.1 Candidatus Nitrosotenuis sp.
TCAAACGATCCCCCGACAGGACACGGCAAGGCAAGAATTGCAAGAATTCGAGGCGGCGGATCAAGACAAGGTGAAGGTGCAGGTGTCTCACAAACAAGAGGCGGAAGACAAGCACACCCGCCAACCTCTGAAAAAATCACATACAAGAAACTAAACAAAAAAGAAAACAGGTTTGCACTTTGCTCCGCAATTGCAGCTACTGCCTCAAAGGACATAGTAGAATCAAGAGGCCATATAGTTGAAAAAGTCGAGTCATTCCCGCTAGTTGTTTCTGATGACATAGAAAACATCTCAAAGGCAAAAGACATACTCAAAGTCTTCGATGCATTACACCTGACTCCTGACATCAAGAGACTAGAGAAGCGTAAGGCACGTTCTGGACGAGCAGTAATTCGAGGAAGAAAAACAAAGACTGGAAAAAGTATTCTGTTTGTGACAAAAGACGCAAAAAACCTTACAAAGGCATGCGGTGGATTTTTGGGAGTAGATGTAGTAAATGCAAACAATTTATCTATTCTTGATTTAGCTCCTGGTTCTCAACCAATTAGATTAACAGTATACACAAAATCCGCAATTGGAGAAATTGCAAAGATCAAATCACCACACCTTGGACTGATGGAGGTATTGCAATGAATACAACTCAGGCAACAAAAATCATCATAAGGCCGCATATCACTGAAAAAACTTTTGCGTTAATTGAAAAAGACAGCAGAATCTGCTTTATCGTAGACGCTGATGCAAACAAAAAGACAATCAAAGAGGCAATCAAGATCTTGTATGAACAAGACGTACTGGATGTCAACACTGCAAAGACAATTTCTGGCAAAAAGGCGTTTGTCAAATTTGAATCCGTTGAAAAAGCAAGAGACCTTGCAACAAAGATAGGAATGCTATAATATGGACCGCAGAATTTCAATCATAAAGGTGTCAATACATGGTTAAAGAATTTGATTATAGGGGAATCCCACTAGCGGAACTACAGAACATGTCTTTAGAAAAATTATTTGAGATATTTCCAGCACGATCAAGAAGATCACTTACCAGGGGCATTACAGATGGCAAAAGAAAGCTTATTGAAGAAATTAAGCTCGATAAAGCTGGAAAACTAAAGAATCCAATCAAGACTCACATTAGAGACTTGATAATACTTCCATACATGGTTGGAGTCACAATTAGCGTCTTTTCAGGTAAAGAATTCGTTCCAGTTACAATTACCACCCCAATGATTGGACACCTCATTGGAGAATACGTCAGAACAAACAAGCGAGTCGTACATGGAGCACCAGGAGTCGGTGCATCAAGATCCAGTCTGTACGTACCATTAAAGTGATTAACATGGGACACTTTTCTTACGCTTTCCAAAATTTTGATTCGACAAAACACGTTCGTGCCGCAGTGCGAGAAAAAGACGTTTCACACAAACATGCACGTGAAGTTGCCAAGGCAATAAAGGGACTCTCAATTGAGAAGGCACGCGATTACTTGCAAGACGTGGTTGCAGCAAAACGCGCAGTGCCATTTAGAAGATTCAAAAACGAAGTTGGCCACCGATCCGACCCAGGAGTAATGTCTGGCCGTTACCCAGAAAAAACCGCAAGGGAATTCATCAAACTATTAGATAACTTGGAAGCAAATGCCGAATACAAGGGAATGGATCTTGACAGACTCAAAATTGTCGGTGCGAACACCCACAAAGGAGTACTAGTAAAAAGATTCACACCGCGTGCGCAGGGTAGAGCAACCCCAAAAAACAACGTCCTAACACATATTGAGCTAGTAGCTCAGGAATCTTAGAATTGACAGCAGTAAAAAATGTAATTAAAGACAACTACAACATGATGCTTCTCAAAGACTATCTAAGAGAAGCAATCAAAGAGGCGGGATTTTCACATGTTGAAATCTCAAAGACTCCAACTGGCACAAGAGTAGTACTGCATGTAACAAGACCCGGAATAGTAATTGGAAGAAAAGGATCGGGAATTCGAGACCTGACTGAAAAACTTGAAAAAGATTTTGGATTAAAGAGCCCACAAATTGCAGTAAACGAAATTTCTCAACCCGAACTCACATCAAGCGTGATGTGTAATCGAGTAGCATCCCTGATTCAGCGAGGAACTGCGTTTAGACGAGCAACCATGTGGACACTACAGCAAATAATGAATGCTGGTGCGATGGGCGTACAAATCACACTATCTGGAAAACTAAGAGGCGACCGTTCAAGCTTTGAAAAACATTCTGCTGGAATACTGCCTCGCGCAGGACACCAAGCACAGATTATAGTAGATGAGGATATCACTCACATCCCAACAGCTATGGGATACATTGGAGTAAGAATTAGAATTGCCAAAAAAGACAGATTCATTCCAGAATTTGAGCTAAAAGGAGTAAAAGAGGAAAAGACCTTGGAGCAAAGACAAAAAGAAGAAGCAGATGCAGCGGCATTACTCCAAGCCAAAACTGAAAGCGAAGCAGTAAAAATTATTGCGGAAAAAATTGAAAATCTTGATCTTATGGAAGATGTAGAGGAGAAGCTAAAGTAAAATGGCTCGACTCAAAATGAAATCCATTAGAGAGCTAAACAAGCAAGACCTCAAAGGAAAATTAGAAGAATCAAGAGTAGAACTTGCAAAAATACGAACCGAAGCAGCAAAAGGAACACTGCGAAAGGACAGCGGAAAGATTAGAACATATAGAAAAGAAATCGCAAGAATGCTCACAAGAATAAACGAGATGAAAACACAATGATTACACTAGAAAATATTACAAATCATGAACTAATTGGGCTGACCACACAAATTGTAGAGTCTACAAATAATCAAATTGTCGGCTTTGGTGGCAAAGTAGTGGACGAAACAAGATCAACATTTACCATTCAAACACAAAATGGTTTGAAAATGATTCCAAAAGAACACTCAAAATGGAGATTTACAATAAACGAAACTCAAAGCTGTGTAATTGACGGCTTGACTATCTCAAAACGACCAGAAGAACGACTAAAGGTGAAGAAAAATGGCTAAAGGACAAACAGAATCAAAACATGTGTATCGCGGAATTGTCATGGACAATGGCGATGCATTAAGTGTTCGAGGAAAACTTTTTGAGGGCAAAGTAGTCAGTGCGAAGAACAAAAATACCGTTGTTATTCAAAGAGAAGCTCCATTGTACATGTCAAAGACAAAGCGATACGCAAGAAGCAAGAGCACAATTCATGCATACAAACCAGCAAAATTAGAGATCAAAGAAGGCGACATGGTAGTTGCAGCAGAATGCAGACCAGTTGCAAAATCTGTTTCATTTGTTGTAGTGGAGGTCAAGTCCTAAAATGTCTGGCGGAAAAAGTCGTGCAGTATCTGCAAAGGGTGTTCAGGAATTCAGACCATATGTCACCAGAGTACTTCCACTTGGAGCCAGAGTCACATGTGCAGATAACACCGGTGCTAAAATATTGGAAATTATCATGGTAAAGAGAGCAAAGACTAGGCACTCACAATATCCTGCAGCAGCAGTTGGGGATTTCGTAAACGTTGTAGTGAAAAAGGGCCCAGCAGAACTAAGAAAACAAATCTTTGGCGCAGTTATAATTAGACAAAAATATCCAATTCGAAGATTAAATGGAATTCGCGTTTCATTTGAGGACAACGCGGCAGTGCTAGTTACTCCAGAGGGGGAAATAAAGGGGACTGACATAAAAGGGCCAGTTGCAGCAGAGGCTTCCGAAAAATGGCCACGAGTTGCAAACCTGGCATCAATGGTGGTATAACAAAATGAAGCCAACAACAATCCGTAATAGAATGATTTACCGTGCAACCGCCGTTGTAAAAAGCAAACAGCTTAGCAGCCACCTTTCAAAAGAATTGCAAAAAAAATACACCAAGCGCAGCATTAGAGTAATTGAAGGCGACACAATTCGCGTACTTCGAGGTGAGTTCAGAGGAGTTACAGGAAAAGTCACCAAAGTATCGACTCTGAAAAACGGGGTCTCTGTAGAGGGAGTCAAAAAAGAAAAACTCAAGGGAGGAAACCTTGACGTCTTTATTCATCCGTCAAATCTCATAGTTACCGATCTAAACACAGAAGACAAGTGGCGACAAAACAAGCTGGAAGGAAAGAAAACAAAACCTGCCAAAGAAGCAAAACCAAAAGAGACAACAACAAAAAGCACCGGGCAAAAAGAGGCAAAAAAACCAGCAAAGGAATCAAAACCAAAAGAAACCAAAGAATCAAAACTAAGCAAAAATGAAAAGAAAAAGGAGGAAAAATAATTGCCACGAATAGCAGGAAGTAAAAAACTAAAGCGTCAGATGTCTCCAATGTTCTGGGGAATATCGAGAAAGGAACCACGATTCGTAGTTACAGTAAGACCAGGTCCTCACTCAAAGGACGTTTCAATTCCAACTGCGGTGTTCTTACGAGACACACTAAAACTGGTAAAAACTCTGCGAGAAGCAAAATATGCGATTTATGGCGGCAAAGTCAAAGTTGACGGCGTTGAACGAAAATCACTACACCATGGAATTGGACTGATGGATGTAGTTGAGCTCGAAGGAGTACCTGATATTTACCGACTAGTGCCAGGAAAGGGTCATATTCTAACTCCATTGAAAATTAAAAGTTCTGAAAAGTCTGTTAAACTAGTCAAAGTTACAAGCAAACAAAACATTACAAAAGGAAAAACCCAGATTGGATT
>JAHEXS010000102.1 GCA_023252015.1 Candidatus Nitrosotenuis sp.
TATGAGAATATTTTTTTTCTTTTTGGGAATGGAGCTAATGTTGTAGTCGTTATATCTGATGATAACGGATGCATCAATTGCTTTGTATTGGATTACATCTTTGGCCTTTATTCCATACTTTGTGAACTCGTTTTTTGGTATAATCCAGGGAATCAACAATTTCTGAATCAGCGGTATGGCTAGGCGCATCACTGCTTCGGCATGTGGGGAATCACAAAAGGCAATGTGTCTTATTCCCAATCCAAACGAAACTCGTGCCGCCTCAGGAGAGCAAAAACTGATTGTCAAATCGGGTTTGAATCGTTGAATCTTTGCTGTGAGAAGTCTGGTTCGATTCAAGCTGGCATTTAACTTGTCTACCTTAAGAGAACCACCGTGTTTGCCGATCAATACCAGTTTCATTTTTCTGATCTTTGCAAGCTCTGTCACCTCTCTGTAGTTTCTTGCTGTGCAAAAAATCTCATTACTTTTTTGCAATTGTTTGATCATTGGCTCAAAAAACAAGACTTGTTTTGGTGTTAGAATGTCAAACCAAATCTTCAAGATACGTTCAATGTGATCTATGATGCAATAAGTTTTTCTTAGTCCTTATACTAGCATTAATGAATTGGGAACAGAAAGGGTGGTTGTTTACGGGTTAAGTACTGAGGGATATTCTTTGGCTTGTCAGATGGCAATACATGGAGCTAACGTGTCTATCATCGATGAATCAACCCAGTCTGCCATATCATTAAAGTCAGAAATTGCAAAAACATACCCAAATGTCTCTTCTCTAAAGGAAGATGAGCCACTCTTGGCAATGGAACCTATCGATGTGGCAATATCAAAGGCTCAGTACCTCTTCTTTGCTCCAAGAATTAGAAAAACTGGCCAAGAAACAAAAACCGAGGTTCACTCAAAATTCAAGGACGCAACTTCCTCACTCAAAAAGGGAAGCTCAGTAATTTACAATCTGCCAACAGGAATTGGCGGTAACAGCGAAAACATATCTCTCTTAGAACATGTTACCGGACTTGAAACTGGAAAGTCGATCTTTTATTGTTATTATCCATTAGGTGGAGGCAACCAGCCGCCAAAAGTTATTGGGTCATACAACAACAAACAGGATCCAAACCTTGTCGCATTACTGGCAAGCAACAAAAAAGAAATAGCAATAGTTGGAATTTCATCAGCAGAACATTTTCACGCAATAAATGTACTGTCTAGATTCTCAGGTCTGTGCAGCATTCTTGAAGTGTGCAAATTTGCTCAAGACGACAACACAAAAGCCGATCTCAAGTCAAATGACCTTCAAAACATATTCTTGGATGACATGGTGAGCGGCTTGTATGATTTGCGTTCACTTGGCACATCTTTTGAGGGAGCAAATACGTTGATGTATTTAATTAATGGAAGTCTCAAGGGCGTAGACGGCTACATTAAAAGATTGATTGATGAGATTAGATCTACCTTAAAGAAAAATGATTTGAAGGCAAGCCGCACAAAAATTGCGCTCTCTTGGTCACTGGATCAACATGAAATGCGTGGAGACAAAATCGAAATGCTACAAAGCCTTATCACAAGACTTAGAGACTATATTGGAGACGTTGAGGCGTATTCTGATCCTAACCTGGATTTATTCCACAATGACAAGACGACAATTTTGGTCATTTGTTCAAAATCCGACTACGAAAATCTTCGCAAAAAGCAAGACAACGATCTTATCATAATAAAAGGAAACCCTCTTTGTGAAATAACACACAAAGAATAAAACTAGTTTGCAAAAAAATATCTTAATTGTACAATTCCGACGATAACGAACAACACGTTTCAGTAGATATGGACGACTCCGATAGAGAATATGTCGAGTTAGAGTCAAAACCAACTGTTGAGGAATTGACTCACAAATTAGAAGAATCACAAAAACTTCTTGCTGTATCTGAAGATAAGCTGAAACGCTCCCTTGCAGATTTTCTGAATCTAGAAAAAAAAACCAGATACGACATAGAAAATGGCATTCACAACAAACTTGACAAATTTATGCTAAAGTTTTTAACAATTTATGATGATCTGACACGAGCAAAAGACATACTAATAAAAGAGAACGTGAATGCGCAAGGACTTGATTCCATACTAAAAAATATTGATAGTTTATTGACTGAATACAGCGTGTCTCCGATTAACGCACTTGGTGAAATATTTGATCCAAATCTTCATGAGGCCATTTCAGTTGTAGTAGATGAAAGCTTGGATGAAAATACAATCACCAAAGAAATCAGGAAAGGATATATTTCTCATAAAAGGACACTTAGACCGACACTAGTCGAAATATCAAAAAAACAATAATCAAAATAATGGTGAAAACATGGCAAAAACAATAATCAAAATAATGGTGAAAACATGGCAAAAATAATTGGTATAGATTTAGGAACAAGTAATTCTGCTGCGGCTGTAGTGATGGGGGGGAAACCTGCCCTTATTCCAGCGGCAGAGGGTACTTCAATTGGAGGCAAGGCCTTTCCATCCGTCGTCGCATTTACAAAAGACGGTCAACTTCTTGTAGGTGAGCCTGCAAGAAGACAGGCCGTAACTAATCCAGACAGTACTATTGTAGCAGCAAAACGAAAAATGGGAAGCGATCACATATTCAAAATTCAAGGAAAAGAGTACAAACCGCAACAAATCTCCTCATTTATTCTTCAAAAAATCAAAAAAGATGCCGAGGCATTTCTGGGCGAAAGGGTCGAAAAGGCAGTCATAACGGTTCCCGCTTATTTTGATGACAATCAAAGGCAGGCAACAAAGGACGCAGGAACAATTGCAGGATTAGAGGTTGTAAGAATAATCAACGAGCCAACAGCGGCATCGCTTGCCTTTGGCCTTGACAAGGTAGGGCAAGAAATGAAAATTTTGGTCTTTGATCTTGGCGGCGGAACACTAGATGTAACCATAATGGAAATGGGTGGCGGAGTTTTTGAAGTGCTAAGTACGTCTGGCGATACACAGCTTGGAGGCACCGATATGGACAAAATCCTGATTGATTACGTAACAAATGAATTCAGAAAAACCACCGGCGTAGATCTTACCAGTGATAGCACAGCTATGACCAGAATTAGAGAGGCATCCGAAAAGGCAAAAATTGAACTTTCCACCGTAATGGAAACCGACATCAACGTTCCCTTCATATTCCATGATCCTGCATCTGGATCAAAAAATCTAGAAATCAAACTAACTCGAGCTAAATTCGAAGAGCTGATCAGACCAATAGTTGAAAGATGCCGAACCTCAATTGACAATGCATTAAGGGATGCCAAACTTTCAACGTCAGACGTATCAAAGATTGTCCTAGTTGGCGGGCCGACAAGAATTCCGCTAGTAAAAAAATTCGTTGGCGATGTGATAGGCAAGGATCCAGAATCTGGGGTGGATCCAATGGAAGCAGTAGCAGTGGGCGCTGCAATCCAAGCAGGAATCATTGCAGGAGATGTAACTAGTGATATCGTATTACTCGATGTTACTCCACTCACTCTTGGGGTTGAGACACTTGGTGGTTTACGTGAACCGTTAATCGAAAGAAACACTACCATCCCAACATCAAAGACTAAAGTCTTTACAACTGCAGCAGACAATCAAACCGCCGTTACGATTCATATCGTACAGGGAGAAAGACCAATGGCTGCTGACAATGTTTCACTTGGAAGCTTTAATCTTACTGGCCTTCCTCCAGCACCACGCGGCATTCCACAAATTGAAGTCAAATTTGACATAGATGCAAACGGAATCCTAAATGTTACTGCAAAAGATCTTGGAACCAAAAAAGAGGCAAAAATAACAATCCAAGCTGGCTCTAAACTATCAAAGGATGAAATTGACAAGCTAAAGCAAGACGCTGAAAAGTTTGCAGAAGAAGATAAAAAGAAAAAAGAAGCAATAGACCTAAAAAACGAAGCGGAGAGCTTTGTGTATACAACTGAAAAACTGATAAGCCAAGATCTAAAAGACAAAATTACGCAAGAACAGGGAATCAAAATATCTGAAGCGATCAAAGAACTAAAGGAGGTCTTGGACAAAGACGCAAACCAAATAAGACCAAAACTTGATGCGTTAAAGTCACTAGTAAACGAAATAACAACAGAGCTTTACAAGAACGTCTCACCTCCACCTAATGCTGAAGAACAAACCTCTCAGAATACTGGAGATTCACAGCAAAATACGCAGAATACAAATACGACAAACTAACAATTAATGCATCATTTAACAACTAGGATAGCGACATGTCTGCAAAAAGAGATTATTATGAAGTATTAGGCGTTTCAAAGACTGATTCTCCAGATACCATAAAATCCCAATACCGAAAGCTAGCACTAAAATTTCATCCTGATAGAAACAAATCCCCAGAGGCGGGGGAACATTTCAAAGAAATTTCCGAAGCATATGCTGTTTTGGCGGACTCTGAGAAGCGACAAATCTACGACCAATATGGGCATGCGGGAGTTGATGGCAGATATTCAAGAGAAGACATCTTTCAGGGCGCACGAACTAATTTTGACGATGTTTTCTCCAATTTTGGCTTTGATGGTTTCGATTCTATATTTGAAAATCTTTTTGGCCGCACAGGAGGATTTGGCGGATTTGCAAGACAAAAAGGCCAAGACATTCTGCATGAGACTAACATAACTCTTGACGATGTTTTCCATGGAAAGC
>JAHEXS010000021.1 GCA_023252015.1 Candidatus Nitrosotenuis sp.
TATTTTCTGTCTGTCAATCCCCTTTTTGTCAAGGTCTTCGATGTTTGTGATTTTGATTCCGGGAATGTACTCCATTGTAAGGACATTTTTTGAGGAATAATCGTCGTAAACTTCAGGTATCAATACGTTGTCATGTCTGGTGAGATTCTTTTTGATGGTCTTGAGGTTTTTTGATTCCATGGTATAGTCAAGCTCTTCATGTATTGTTTCTATGAATTGCTTTAGCATTGATTGTGCAGAAAAGCGAAGATTTGGATCTACGAATCTCATTGCAAACGGTAGTATTTTTTTTAGAACCTTGATGTCTTGTTCAACTATTTTTTCAATCTCTGGTCGCTTGACCTTTACTACGACGTCTTTTTGATCTATCTTTGCAAGATAAACCTGCCCAAGTGATGCACCAGAAATTGCTGTGGTGTCAATTGAGGAAAACACTTTGTCAAGCTGTCCCAAGTCATTTTCGATGATTGGCCTTACCTGTTCAAATGAAGATGCCGGAACATCGTCTTGTAATTTGGCAAGCTCTTCCATGTATGGTTGTGGCAAAATATCGGCTCTGGATGACAACCATTGCCCAAGCTTTATGTAAACTGGTCCAAGTGACACAAAGGTATCAAGAACCTTTCTTGCATTTTTTTGGAATTTTTCATTGTCAATGTTGTTTCCCTCCCTACGTACCCACTCCCTTCTGTCCTTTCGTAGTGATATGATTATTGGAATTAATTTGATGAAGACTCTGATTGTTCTAGCTATGGTTGATTACCTCACTCGTTTTTGATTTTTTTGGCAAGTCTATATCCAACATAACCTATTGCCAAAGAGGATATTACTCCTGCAACTACGGAAACATGTTTGTCATTTTTTGTTTTCTTGCTATTTTTGTAAAGATATGATGCTACCTTTACTCCACCGAATGCTCCGCTTGCAAGCCCGATTAGGATTTCTGGTGCATCAAATGCCAGGTGCCCAAGTGGATTTTTTCTTGGGTCTACTTTGTCCATGTGAACCAGATATTTGTTGTCGTATTCTCTTATGTGTAAATTGCCATAACGATACTGCTTGTTTGCGCCATTTTTGTGTCCAAGCAAAGTTTCTTCTGCCTGTTCAAGCATAAATGGCCTTAGTTCTTTGGGAACTTCAATCTCATCCCAAGTCATGATCCGCAATGCTGCTAATCGCTTATAATTCTAGTGGGTTTTAGCTTGTAGCTGGTTCTTTCTTTTTTCTGATTTTTTTGAAAACTATTACACCTGCAGCTGCTACAATTACCAAGCCAACAATACTTGGCACATAATCAGATATTGTGAGTGCTGGCTTTTTTGTTGTGTCTTTTAGAAATATTGTAGTGTCATAGTTCAGCAGATGCTCGTTTCGTGAGTCATCTTTGTACCTTAGTGTAATTTTGATTTTGTGCTCACCAAATTGTGGTTCTCCGTTAAACTCTACTGGAATGTTAAACGGTACTGGGGAATCTGTCTCGATTTCATCTATGAATTCTGTTGTTTTTTTGATGTTAGAATTACCCAGTGGTTTCACTGTTACAAATCCAAACAAGGCCTTTGTGTTTCCTTCGTTGATGATTTCGCCAATCACGGTTTGTTTTCCTGAGAGATCAATCACATTAACATCATAAATTTTCAGATCAATCAATCCATTAATGTAAAAATCTACATTTCGTTTTGTCTCAACCTTGTCGCCATGAGCGTTAAAGTAGGTTATTTCCATTGGGGTGTGTAATGTTTCGGTATGTACATTTTCTGGTATGTATACCTGCAATGAAATGTGCTTTGACGATTTCGGCTCTATAGTTCCAACATCCCAGTTATTTTGATCAAAAACTACATTTTCAACATTAGTAAGCGATGTCTGAGTTGAAGATATGCTACTTTGCGTATTTTCTAAAATAACTTTTACATTTGATATTGGAGCTGTACCAGAATTTGATATTTCTATAGATACATTGTTGTTTTTAATAGAAGTCAGAAATGGATCCATTGCCTTTAGATTAAGAGTACTGTCCCCAGTTACTTTAAACTTGAATTCAAAAAACTCGTTTCTCTGACCGGATTCTCGAAGCCTAGAATAGTCAACCTTTACGGTTCCAGGATATTGCTGGATTGGGATATGTTCATCAAGATTAACAAAAAATGTCAAAGAAAAATTACTTCCTGCCGTTGATTCGCTGTCGCTGTCTGCCATGATTAGTGCGCCCTTTCCATCTGCGGAGCTAAAACCAATAGGAAGCTGCATTTGTCCCCTTATTCCAGTGATGTCCTGAGTTCCCACATTTGCAAACACTACTGTAAATGGAACATTTTTGTCACCTGGGGCTACCTCAATTTTTTGATTTAGTGTTCCAAAATAGGCATCAAGAATTTTTACGTCTCCAAATTCCCGCTTGAATGGAGACTCGTTTGAGCTGACTTGGCCAAAAGCACACAACTGTACAAATTGACCCAGTATGAGTACTGACAACAAAACAAGTAGTTTAGAATAATTCATACGTTGATCTCCATTTCATGCGGCAAGTCTTCGCCTTCAAACGCACGGCCATCTCTAATTGTAATAACCCTGTCCACCTCACCAAACTGAAGTCTATCATGTGTAACAATAATGAAGGTTTGATTGAGTTTTTGTGCCATTGATTTCATTAATTGCACAGTGGTTTCTGCGGTAATAGAATCCAAGTTGCCTGTTGGTTCGTCAGCTAAAACTATGGCTGGGTTATTTATCAGGCCCCTTGCTATTGCAGCTCTTTGAGCTTGTCCTCCGGAAACTTTGTTTGCGCGTTTATGCATTTGGCTTTCAAGTCCTACCGCCTTTAGCAGGTTGATTGCTTCAGTCATTACATTTTGGTTTGAGTGTTGGATATTTCTTGGCAACAAAACATTTTCTAAAACTGTAAGATCAGTTAGAAGATTAGAAAATTGGAATATGAACCCAAGCTTTGAATTCCTAAACGATGAGACTTGGTTGTCGCTAAGAGTTGTTGCATTTGTGCCATCAATGAACACCTGTCCGCTTGTGGGGCGATCAAGCAATCCTATCATGTTTAACAGTGTTGATTTTCCAGATCCTGAGCTTCCAACAATTAATACAAATTCTCCTTTTTTTATGGAGAATGACACATCAGTTAATGCACGAACCCTGGTATCTCCTTCACCATAAGTTTTGTTCAAGTTTTTTACTTCAAGTACACTAGACAGAACGCATCGCCTCCACTGGTTGAAGTTTTGTAGCTTTGAATGCAGGATAAATTGAAGCAATTACTGCAAGTCCAAATGCCATGATTGCAGTCTGCGTTATTTTTGACCAGTCGTAGCTTACCTGGAGTGGAAGACTTCCCTGAAATGACATTTTGGTCTCTTTTGCATAAAATGTGTAACTTAGGCCAAAGGCTGTTCCCACTCCTGCACCAATCACACCTATAATCATGCCCTGGAACAGGAAAATAACGAGAATGTCTTTTCTTTTTGCGCCTATTGCTCTCATAATTCCTATTTCGCGGGTCTTGCTCGATACTAGCATTATCTGAATTGTTACGACTGCAAAAGCAGATGACATCATTCCAAAATAACCAATCATGTTGATCATTGCAATTCCTGATCTGAATCCACTCAGAGTTTGTTCTGCGGATTCTTCTATTGTCTCTGCCTTAAAGTCATCATTTGGAAATGAACGCAAAAAGAGATCTTTTACATCATTGGCTTTTGTAGGATCGTTTAGTTTAACAAGAATTTGACCGGTTTCTTTCTTACGATCCAGCATATCGCGTAGAGTATCAATGTGGATAACAATGTCAGAATCAAACCCCTGTCCTCCAGGAGAACGAGCAATGCCAGTAACTATGAAGCGCTTAATTTTGTCTTCACCGTGTCTATTCACTATTTTGACTTCCAGACTATCCCCAACGTTGACGCCGCCAAGATCACGAGCTACAATTGAGCCCACAACAACCGAGTTTCTTGAAAAGACGTATTGTCCATTGTCTACTGTTTCGTGAACAGTTGATACTTTAATGTCCTGAAATGGATCCACACCAACAACTGGAACTTGAAAATCTTGAATTATTTTTCCAGACTTGGTCACGTTGATTGAAGCTGATGAAGACAACCTGGGGGCTGCAGCTTCTACGTATGGTATTCTTTCAAGCCAGTTTACTAAAAAAACATCAGATTTTTTTGTAATTACGTCTTCTCTGTTTGTCACAAGTACATCTCCAAATCTATAACCTGACAAATCACGAATTATTGCATCGTACAATCCCTGAAATATTACAAAATTAACATGAATTACCAAAATTCCGATGGATACTGCCATGATAGCACCAAGTAAACTGCCTTTCTTGTTTGCAAGCATTCTGGTTGCTAGCTGAATCCTATAGTCCAATGACAATATAGAAATCGTCTGATATTTAATGTATTATATACATATTCTGAATATAATAGACATTTTTATGGGAAAATAGTATCCTTTAATAAGAAACCTCTGCCTATGAGTAGCAAATTGGACAGATTAGACCTGAAAATCCTAGGCTCGTTGCTTGATAATTGTAGAGAACCAGACAGGCAAATAGGCAACAAAATAGGAATTTCAGGCGCTGCAGTAAAATCCAGAATTGAGAAGATGCTTCAAAATGGAATGATTGAAAACTTTACACTAAAGATAGAACCGCCTGTTTTGGGCTACAATCTCATCTATATTGTGACAACGGGTCAGAATACTGACGAAATTCTAAAACAGGTAAAATTAATTGGTGAGCCATTTTTCATGGTTCCCTGTGTTGGCGGAATTACAGTTTGTGGTATTGTAGTAAAAGAAGATGTACAGCAAAAAATAGAGATTATGAAAAATCTTATGAAGGACGTTAGAGTTCTGAGTATTTTTGAAGCTGTAAATCCTGGCGTGAGATCAGATTTGATAAAAACGGATCTTGAGATAATAAATCAGCTCATGAAAAATCCAAGAATGAAAATTGATGATCTGGCAAAATCAACCAAGCTTTCTACAAAAACAGTTGCAAGATCATTAAAAAAATTACAAAATGACGAAGCGATCCAATTTACGCTAATTTTTAATCCTGCAAAATTTGACCAGTATATACCGTTTGCAGTGTTAGCCTGGATTGATGGAAACCTAAATGAAACTCTAAACAGATTGAAAAAGGAATTTTCAAGCTATTTTTTGCAAAAACCGTTTATCGCGAAAAACCAAATTGTGCTGTTTTTGTACAGCAATAACATATTTGAGCTTGACAACATAACACAACAAGTAAGAAATGTAAAAGGCGTATCTATTGCAGATTTGTTTATTCCAAAAAAGATAGAACTTCCACAACAATGGATCAAAGACACCATCAAAAGCTCAAAGTCTTCTGGAAAGCTCCACCTGATGTACCAGACAAATTAAATAGCAACCAAGTAAAAAATTACTAGTTGAAAAAAAAGACGATCTATGAAGGAAAAATACTCGGGCTGAACATATACGAGCTAAGCGTAAACGGCAAAAGGATAAGACGCGAAGTAATTGAGCACCGTGGGGCTGCAGCAATACTTGGCTTTGATGAAAAGGGCAAGGTAATTTTGGTAAAACAACATCGATTCCCTCATGGTTATATTCTGGAGATTCCTGCAGGCACGCTTGAAAAGGGTGAAAAGCCTGAAAAATGCGCATTTCGCGAAATCCAGGAAGAAACTGGCTACAAGGCAAAGAAACTGACACATCTTATCACATATTATCCATCGGTTGGCTACAACAAAGAGGCCATACACTGCTTTGTGGCAAAAGGGTTACAGAAAATTAGCGGTCAGATGCTTGATGAGGACGAAATCATGTCAGTAGTAAAAATAGACATGAAAAAATTGCTTGGCATGATAAAAAACGGCAAAATTATTGATTCAAAGACTATCTGTGCCGTTTTAACCTATGCGCTAAAAAACAAGATCTACTAGTTGTAGATTGGCTTTACCAAATCTGCAATGTCTGCCCAAGATCTTGAAACTTTTTCAAACATATAGATAAGATCAACTAGATCAATCGGCAATTGGTTTTTTTCCTCAATTGAGGAGCGAATGTCAGATATTTTTCTCTGGAATTTTCTATGATTCGATATTGCATCTATTGCAAGTCTTCGATTATGCTCAATGAATGCATCGATCGACTTTTGGTGTATAGCTTCAATGTCCTTTGTAAGATCATAAATTTTACGAAGGTCGTTTTTGGATAAATGTGTGTTCGATATGGTATTTGCTATTTCCACCAAAGTATCGCAAGCTGTTTCCAAAATGTTAGCGGCTATTCGGTAGTCCAAAACATCAATGCTTTCAAGATGAAATGTGGTTGCAAGTCTTTTGTCAACCATCGTGCTACGAATTAGTCTAACAAGCAAGAAATATTGCCTGTCTACTTCGTCGTCTCGATTCGGAAGGGTTTGAAGATTTGATTTGTCATCAGAAATTAATGCTAGTGAAATATCATTGAACATGCCAAGTGCAATTGAGCTGATTCGCTTGAGAATTTTATCTGGATTTAATGTGGTCGCATCCAAAAGAAACTGGACATTTATGTTAGAAGAATCCTCTTCTACAATTTCCATTCCAACCAATCTTCTCATGGAATTTCGAATTTTCTCTCTGTCTTCAACTGGTATGCTAGTCTTTCCTTTGATTCGAATTATGTCGTATCCAAGAAGATATGCACCTGTGATGTCTGCAACAATGTTTTCATCCTGTGGAAGTGGATATGAAATTATTACCTCCTTTGAGGGCCTCTCTGTTTTGTTTACTGTAATTGAGAGGGTGTTTTCGTTTGCTTCAATCTCTACCTCATTACTTTTCTCGAGCTTGTTTGCATCGATCCATTCTTTTGGAAGTGATACTAGGATGCTGCTTCCAATCTTTTGTAGGCGTCGAATGAATTTAGTCAATTTATACTAATATAATTAATTTAAGCCATATTCTTATATTTTTAGTAAAATTTAAACTCAGATCATGAGGGGAACGGCATTTAGTCCTGCACACATTACTGGATTTTTCAAGGCGGAGCTGGATGAAAAACAAAAGCCTGAATTTCGGGGATCCTTGGGAGCCGGGTTTTCAATTCAGTCAGGTGTCACTACTACAGTAGAAATCGAGGAATCCGATTATACTGATTTTAAGATCAAAGTGACAGGATACCAATCCGATAACATGCAGGTATCTGAATTTGTAATAAGGGATTTTTTGAAAAACATTGAGGGAAATTATTTTGTCAACATACATCACGATATTAAAGTTCCAGTTGGGTATGGGTTTGGCTGTTCTGCTGCGGTTGCACTGTCACTTGCCTATGCATTGAATCAAGCGTTTGGAACTGGTTTTTCAAATGAAAAGCTTGGAAGAATTGCTCATGTTGCCGAAGTATGTTGCCAGACAGGACTTGGCGATGTTTTAGCGTCATACCATGGCGGTTTTGAAATTAGACTAAAAGGAGGAGCGCCAGGAATTGGCTCGATTAAAAAAATATCAACAGAATCATATTCTGCAATTATGATTTGCTTTGCTCCAATTTCAACAAAACAGTTCATGAAGGAAAGAATATCGTCTATAAACGGTCTTGGCGGAAAAATGGTAAACAGACTTGTACAGTCAGAAGATATCAACGAGTTTCATGATTCTTCTATAGAATTTGCAAACTATGTAAACATCATAACTCCAAAGATGAAAATCGTGATAGATGATCTGCAAAACAATGAAATAAAATGTGGTGTTGCACTGTTTGGCGAGACAATCTTTACACTAGTTCCACAAAATTTGGAAGAAAAAGTTTTGAACGTCTTGAGAAAATACAATGATGGAATTATTATCAAATCAAAAATAGATAATCTCGGGGCAAGACTAGTTAGCTAAATGACAAATCTAATTCCAAAAAGCCACCCAAGGGCACAATCTCTGTATGTTAGGGAAAGACTTGTCCATGCGTTTGATAATGGACTTGTGGCAAAAGAAGGCCTCATGGCTCATGGACGTGGAGAGGCGTTTGATTATTTGATAGGCGAAAAAACGTCAAAATCTGCAAAAAATGCAATAAAGGCAGCCGCATTTGCGCTGGTATCTGCAAAATATCCGGTCATATCAGTAAATGGAAACATTGCGGGATTATGCCCAAAGGAAATAGTAAAATTGGCAAAAGCAGTAAATGCAAAAATTGAGATAAATCTGTTTTATTCCAGCAACAAAAGAAAGCAAAACATTTTGAGAACAATGCAAAAAAACGGTGCAAAAGAGATTCTGGGCGTTGACAAGAAAAATTCCACTAGAATTTCCGGCCTAGATAGTGCAAGAAGAATTATAGACAAAAACGGAATTTACGTTGCAGATGTTGTCTTGGTTTCCCTAGAAGATGGGGACAGAACAATAGCACTCAAAAAGGCAGGAAAAAAAGTCATTACGTTTGACCTAAATCCCCTATCTAGAACTGCGCAAACAGCAGATATCACAATTGTTGACAATGTAGTTCGGGGAATAAAGGAGCTAATTGACACATGCGTGAAAGTGCAAAAGAAAAAGTTACAGAGTATGAAATTCGATAACAAAAAAAATCTTGCAAAATCTATTTCTGAAATAAGAAACTACCTAGAAAGGAGGGCAAAGATTGCATAAATCAGTAAGAGACATCCTGGAAAAGAGGCAGTCCGGAAAGAAAATTTCCGTAATCACGGCATATGATTACACCATGGCATCATTATGTGACAAAGCTGGGATTGACATTTTACTTGTTGGCGATAGTGCAGGAATGGTGATGCTTGGGTATGAAAATACGATTCCAGTCACAATGGATCAAATGGTTTTGTTTACAGAGGCAGTCAGTAAGGCACGCCAAAATGCACTCCTAGTGTCCGATCTTCCGTTCATGTCATATCAAGCAAGTATTAACGATGCAATTGCAAATTCTGGTAGACTAGTAAAGGCAGGAGCAGACGCAGTAAAGCTTGAAGGTGGAAAAGTAGTATCAAAGACAATTCAGGCAATAGTAGAAACAGGTATTCCCGTAATGGGACATATTGGGTTTCAGCCTCAGACCACCACACTTGCCCAAGGCTACAAGGTTCAGGGAAGAACAAAGGATGCTGCAGTGAGACTAATTGAGGATGCAAAGGCATTAGAAGAGGCAGGCGTATTCAGCATAGCCTTGGAAATGGTGACAGATGAGGTATCAAAGATAATTTCAGAAACAGTTTCTGTTCCTACAATTGGAATCGGTTCGGGAAAATATTGCGATGGTCAGGTACTTGTGGTTCACGATATTTTAGGCATGTATGATAAGCTAAAACCAAAATTTGTAAAACAATATTTGTCATTATCAGATCAAATAACAAAGGCAGTATCAAACTATAGAACAGATGTTGAATCTGGAAAATTTCCTGCAAGGGAAAACTGGTTTTCAATGGACAAATCCGAGTTTGAAAAATTAAGAAAGGAAATTGGCAAATAAGCATCCATCTCTTGACATTGTGGAATCGCACGGAACTGAGCTTTCGGGGAAAAAAATTGTCCTGTGCATTGCAGGAAGCGTTGCGGCATACAAGGCTCTAGAGCTTGCAAGGCTTTTGATGAGGCATGGTGCGAATGTAACATGTGTTGCAAGCGACGCAGTAACTAAACTAATCCAGCCTGATTATTTCAAATGGGCAACAGGAAATGAAGTAGTTACAAAGCTTACTGGTGATTTGGAACATATTCGCCTTGCCGACTACAAGCAATCAGATATCATTGTGGTGTATCCAGCTACTGCAAACACGCTTGGTAAGCTTGCAAACGGAATTGACGACACTCCAATATCGACTGTTTTGACTGTTGGGTTTGGTGCCAAGATTCCAATTTTGATGGCACTTGCAATGCATGAGGCAATGTATGAAAATTCTGCAGTGCTTCGAAATATTGAATTTCTCAAGGGCAAAATCGAGTTTATTGCGCCACAAATGATTGAAGGAAAAGCAAAGGCTGCTGAACCCGAAGACGTCGTGGAATATGTTTTGAAAAAATTTGGACATTCTCCTATACTAGATGGCAAGAAAATTCTGATGACTGCCGGACCAACAATAGAATACATCGACCCTATTCGTATAATTACAAATCAAAGCACGGGAAAAACAGGCGTTTTACTTGCAGCTCAACTCATTTCTGCAGGGGCAAAGGTCACACTGGTGTATGGCCCTGGAAGTGAAGAGCCCCCAAAGGGAGCCAAAATCATACGTATAAAAACTGTAAATGAAATGTTTGACGCTGTAAAAAAGGAAATGAAGGGTAGAAAATTTGACATTGTGATTCTTTCCGCAGCTGCAGCCGATTACACCACACAAAAAACAAAATCAAAAATAAAAAGCACAAAGGAAAGCTTAATCATAAAATTGCAAAAGGCCCCAAAGATCATAGATCATATCAAGAAAATGCAATCAGATGTTTTTCTTGTTGGATTCAAGGCAGAAACAGACATTTCAAGAAAGTTACTCATCGAGTATGCAAGAAAAAAACTCCGAGAGTCAAGTGCAGATATCATAATTGCAAATGACATTGGTTCCAAATATCAAAAAGATCCCCAGTATAACGAGATTCTCATAATAGACAATTCTAGAAAAGTGATTAGCTCTGGAAGAAAGAAAAAAGATGCAATTTCAAAATTTATCAGAAAACAAATTGAAAATAGACTCAAATAAGCTCATTTTTATTTTATTAGCCCACAGATAGTGCATGAGTCATAGTATCAAAACTCCACTTCCTGGTCCTAATGCTTCCAAAATCATCAACATCATGAAAGATCATACATATGATTCCACATTCATGTATCCTCTTGTCGTAAAAGATGGACATGGATGTATCATAGAAGATGTAGATGGAAACAAGTTTTTGGATTTTACGTCCAATGTTGGATCTTGTCCTTTAGGATATTCTCATCCGGATATTTTGCAGATTTTAAAGCGATATTCTGATTGTAGCATACATAAAATTGCAGGCCAGGACTTTTATTCTGAGGAGCACGCCCTTCTTGCCCAGAAGATTATAACTATACTTCCTGATAATTTCAAGGCCTTTTTCATAAACAGTGGCGCAGAAGCAGTCGAAAACGCAATAAAAATTGCCTACAGAAAAATGGGACCGCTTTTCGGAATTTCATGTAAAAATGCATTTCACGGTAGAACCCTCGGCGCTCTTACATTTACCTCAAGCAAACCAGTTCAAAAATTTAATTTCCCAGAGCTTCCGGCACTAAGAATAAAATTCTGTACTACAGACAATGATCCAGAAATTGAGTCTGCCGAAAAATTGTTAAAGGAAAACAAAGTTGCCTTTATTCTAAGCGAAGTTATTCAGGGAGAGGGAGGATACTCTGTTGCAAGCAAACAATTTATCAAAAATCTACGAAAATTTGCTGACGAATATGACGTACCATTAATCCTAGACGAAGTACAGTCTGGTTTGGGACACACTGGGAAGTGGTGGGCTTTTGAGCATTATGATGTAAAACCAGACATCATGAGTGCGGCAAAGGCATTACAAGTTGGTGTCACTGCATTTGACAAAAAACTAGAACCGACTGAAAAAGGAGTCATATCAAGTACATGGGGTGGCGGGGCCAGAATCGATATGGCAGTTGGTGCAAAGATAATTGACGTAATAAAACAGGAAAGGCTTTTGGAAAATGCCACAAAGATGGGCCGGATTCTAAAAAATGGAATAACTGAGATTGTTGGAAAAAGCGACATAATCGATGTTAGAGGAATTGGTTTGATGATAGGAATAGATTGTGAAACAAAAGAAAAACGAGACACTATTTTGAACAATCTATTCAAAAATGGATTGTTAATGCTTGGTGCAGGCCAAAAAGCAATCAGAATCATTCCCCCTTTGATAATCAATGAAGAACAAATCAATGAGGGGATTTCAATGCTACATCAAGCTTGTAAGACTCAGTAAGCACGGTATTTGTCACCAAGTAGGTGCGTTGCGATTTTTAGCTCAAGGACCTCATTTGTTCCTTCGTATATTATGATAGCACGTGAGTCAAGAAAGTGCTTTGCTACTCTAGTTGTTTTTTTGTATCCTTCTGATCCGAATATTTGGACAGCCATGTTTGCTGAATCAAATGCGGAATTACTTGCATGAAACTTGGCAATGGAAGTAAAATTGTCTGCCTCTGCTCGCAGTGCAGAATATTGTTTGTTGTTTCGATCTAGCTTTGATTGCCACTGATCCGTTTTTTCTTTGAATTTTTCAACAAAATTGTGCATTTTTTGTCTTGCGTGTGCTGCACGATACACAAGCCATCTTGAGCTTTCAGTGTTTATCGCAATTTTTGCAATGTGTTCCTGGATTAGCTGTTTTTTTGCAAGTTCAGATCCGTGTTGCTTTCTTGATTTTGAATATGAAGTAGATTCTGTAAGACAGTCTTTCATTACTCCAACTGCGCCAGCAGCAACACTCAATCTTCCATCGATTAATGCACTAAACGCTATGCTCAACCCTTGTCCTTTGGTCCCAAGCAAATTCTTTTTTGGAACAACACAGTCATCAAGAGTGATTTCTGCATTTTTTATTGTCAGCAGTCCCATTTTGTTTTTCATCTCCTTTGTCTTGAAGCCTTTTGAATCCGTGTCAACCAAAAACGCGGAAATTTTTCCTTCAGAGTCTTTTGCAAATGTTGTGATTAGTTTTGCAAATGTTCCATTTCCGACCCAGTGTTTTTTTCCTTTTAGAATAAAGTTTCCCCCCTTTTCCTCAAATTTTGTCTGCATGGATGCAGGATCGCTTCCCGCTGCAGGTTCTGTGAGTGCAAAGCCCATTATGGATTTTCCACTAGTTGTTTTTGGCAAGTATTCCTTTTTCTGTTCATCGTTTGCCCAAGACTGCAGAACCATTTGGCCAATTGAGATGTGTGCAGAAAAGAACGTCCGTAACGAGTTTCCTTCTTCACCGATTCGTTCTAGAGCTAAAGCATATGTGAGAATATCATATCCCAGACCACCATATTTTGTTGATATTGGACATCCAAGCATCCCTATTTTACCAAATTCTGGAATTACTTTATCGTTTAACTTTTCTTGAATGTAGGATTTTTCTTCGTTGTCCCGAATTGACCTACAGACCCGGTCTATTTTGTTTAGAAAGTTTTTTTGCTTTACTGAAATTTCAAAATTCATCTGAGAAATATCGTTCACAAAATCGTTTACTTGATTTACTATAAAAATACCAAGTTTAATTTTGAAAATTGGTTTTATGCTAGTCTGTGTATTTGATATCCTTAGTTGATCTCTGAATTCCATCTAGTTAATTTTGTGTATACCTCCATGATTATTCATCATTGGAATTTGATTAATCGGAATTGAACCAAAGAAATACGTAAAATCTTTTCAAGTATAAGCTCCGTACAT
>JAHEXS010000103.1 GCA_023252015.1 Candidatus Nitrosotenuis sp.
AATAGTCAGCCACATACTATCTTACACAAGAATTATAGGCATACTGCTAGCTTCAGTCATACTTGCTGATGTCATTGATTTTATTTTCATGAAGACACTCCATCACTCAATACCCTTTGTCGTTCTTGGCGTGATGATATTTTCCATCGGACACATATTCAATATTATTTTAGGAGTCTTTGAGCCCGGCATTCAGGGAGCAAGGCTGATTTACGTGGAACTCTTCTCCAAGTTCTACCACGGCAATGGAAGGCCGTTTCGACCCTTTGGAACTATACGCAAGTTTACACAGGACCAGTACAATCCAGAGACAAAGAAAAAAGTAACTGCCTAAGACAATTTGCGTAACACACTTGCTATTCTTTTAGCTTGCTTTCCTGAAACACATCAGAGCCATACCAGTGGCAGTGGATTTTTTTTCTAAGAGCTTGAATAATATTTGCAGTCTCTGGTGACTTGCAAGCTCTAGGAAATTCTCTGCAGCTTTTGCATAAAGGTCTGTCATGGCAAGATTCTTAATATTTAATTAAAAAATGTAGTCATGTCTGTAGAAGCGTGATCAGGTTTTACTATAATTATTCAACAGGAAGCTCCAGCCTGTTTGCCCACTCTGCCCACGAGCCAAGATATACTCGGACTTTTTTAAAGCCAAGTTTTTTTAATGCAAGAAAAGCATTTGCTGCCCTGTATGCCCCATGGCAATATGTTACTACTTCAGAATCTTTTGAAATTTTATACAATTCTAAGAGATTTTGGTCTTTTTTCAGGGTACCGTCTTCTGCAACATTGAGATTCCAGTCTACATTGATTGCAGTTGGAATGTGTCCTTTACGTGCAGCCCTTATAGTCGTACCATCATACTCGTCTTTTGATCTTGCATCAATGATTTTTATTTTGTTTAGATTTTTCTTGATATACTCAAAACTTGCGATAAGCTCTGGATTTATTTTGCCTGAAAATTTTGCAGGCTTGAAACCATTTGGTTTTGTTTCAAGCGGCAGGTTTTCTTTTTTCCATTTTTTTATGCCGCCATCTAGCATGAACACTTGCTGGTGGGAAAAGTACATCAGGAGCCAGACACCACGGGCAGCAAGCATCCCTGACACTTCGTCATAAAAGACTATTTTTTTTTCATTTGTAATTCCAACAAAGGAGAAAAGTTGTTGTGTTTGCTTATTGAACGAGTCAATTCCTTTCTTTGTCGTATCAAACCAATGAAATGCAAACAGATCTAAATTTACAGCACCTTTGATATGGCCCTCTGAATATTCCTTAAATGATCTTGCATCTATTATGACAAGATTTGGATTGTCAAGTATTTGCTCGAGTTCTCTTGCTTGAATTAGCACAGATTCAGATATTATTTATGAAATGTAAATTCATTGTCTTTTAGGAAAATAAAAAGGAAAAAAGGAGATTATTGTTTTACTCGTTTACGTATGCTCGCTCACCGTGCTGGGCAAGATCAAGTCCAATCTCTTCTTCTTTTGGAGTGACCCGAATTCCGCCTGGCCAGATGGCATCCATTATCTTTAGTATAACAAGTGTCACTGCAAATGTATATCCCAAAGACATTGATGCTCCGATTACGTTTATTGCCTGTTGCTCATAGCCTTCTGGTGTTCCAGTCCATGCGCCGATTCCAACACTGTTTACATGTGGACTGGCGAGTGTTCCTGTAAGGATTGCACCTGCATATCCCCCAATTCCGTGGACTCCCCAGACATCTAGTGCGTCATCCCATTTGCGTGCATTCTTGAATGCAACTGCGCCATAACAGACTGTTCCTGCAGCTATTCCAATGATTATTGATGCCATTGGACCGACAAAACCTGATGCCGGCGTAATAGCTACTAGTCCTGCTACAGCCCCTGATGCTGCACCTACCATGCTTGGCTTTCCAGTGTGAGCCCAGCTCATTAACATCCATGCCAAAGACGCCATTGCTGTTGCGGTGTTTGTGACAATCCATGCCGACACTGCAATACCGTCTGCCATTAGTTCGGATCCTGCGTTAAATCCAAACCAGCCAAACCATAGTATTGATGCACCCAGAATTACCATAGGTACATTGTGTGGCTCCATTGGAAGCTTGCCATACCCCAGTCTTCTTCCGAGGACAAGAGCTGATGCAAGACCTGCAAACCCTGATGTTACATGAATGACTGTTCCACCTGCAAAGTCTAGTGCAAATGATGGGCTAAGATCTGGATTGAGATCAATTGATCCTCCTCCGATAAATCCACCACCCCAGACCCAGTGTGCTATTGGATCGTAGACAAATGTTGCCCAGATTAGTATAAAGCAGACAAATGCGCTATACTTCATCCTGTCAATAAATCCACCAACAATTAGTGCTGGTGTGATTATTGCGAACACTGCCTGGAATCCTACAAACATCTGATGCGGTATGGTACCTGGCCATCCCTGACTGCATTGTGTTTCTGTATTGGGTGTAAACTGTGCCCTTGACGCAACTGCTGCAGCATCGCCACAAGCACCTGGTGAACCAAGAGGTGCCCAGTTGGATACGTGGTTTAGTCCCACATACTCAAGTGAACCCATGTACTTGTTTTGGTCGCTGTCGTTTGGACCAAAGGCCAGACTATATCCCCAGAGAACCCACTGTACTGATATGAGACCTACTACGATGAAGGTCATACCAATTACGTTTACAGAGTTCTTTGATCTTGTCAGGCCGCCATAGAAGAATGCTACACCTGGTGTCATGAATAGTACTAGCGATGTTGCTACCAGTACCCATGCCGTATCACCTGAATCGATGGCACATGCCACCATGTTTCCTGTGCCGTCATCGTACCAGCATTCATGAGTGTTTCCTGTGTAGAGTCCCGAGGTCCCTTTTACCATGCCATCCATTCCGTCATCTACGCTTTGGGCGTAGGCTTTTGAAAGGACGCCGGCAGATGTTATAGCTACTGCTAATAGTAATAGAAGAGCATACTTGCGGTTCCTAGAATTCATTAAAGACCAACAAAAATGAAATTATTTAAGCCTTAATGTATGTAAACTACCAAAAATGTAAATTATTATATTTGCTGCTTTAATGATAGTATCATAAAATGGCAAAATTACATCATAGAATGTTTGAGGTCATGCAAACATGAAGCTAAGTTCGAAATTATCTATTTTTGATACATTTAAAACAAAAGATGAGTTGACTGGCGAAGCCCAAAGACAGCGGGCCATACTAGTTCGACTAGCTACAGAGTCAAGTCCCTCCCTTAGAACACGAACGGCAATTTCTCAAAAAATAGCAGAGGAAAACGGAATAGCCTGGAAGAATATCTATTCTGGAATCTTTCATGATCTGGATGAAGTCTTTCTTCCCTTGGGAATAGCAGAGGAAGCTGGAAGACTGCCTCTAAAGCGAGGGCCAAAGGCATTGCAGGAAGTCGGCATACCTTACTACAGATTAACTCAAAGCGGCTTACTTGTTGCCCTTTCAGTAAAAGAGATCAGTGACAAGGAACAGATTCTAACACGATTTTTCTCCATGTCAAAATCAGATCAGGAATTTCAAGATACCATTCTAAAATTAATCGAGATGGCACCACGCTTTGTATTCTCGCTTTTTGAGAAATATGTCAGAGCCTACTGTGAGGGTAAATTGGAAACCCTGCTCCCCTTTAATCTTGCAAACTTGAAAAACATTCATGATGAGTCATTTGTTATCCATAATGAAATTCTTGAGGGATTTACGAAACTATCAAAATTAGAAAAAGAAAAAGTTCTTAATTTTGTTCAAGTGTTAAGCTAAGATGCGAGCAGGTGTTGAGATTTTATGTTAGGCGACAGAGATTACAGGCAGGTAGTAAAGAATACTATTGAGGCCCTTCATCGAGAAACCGAGACTCGAATTGATGCAAAGGACATTAAAGCTATTCACATTCATGAAATCGTTAGATGTCTGAGACGCTCTTATTATGACAGAGTTGATCCTATGGAAGTCCAGATAGCAAGCTTTAGCAATCTGGTTAGCGGTCTGCTCCGAAAAATGCAATACGGCTCAAAGCCTGGCGAATATGCGATTGACGATATCAAATTGAAGGGCCAGGCCGATATGATAGTAGATGATGTAGTTATGATTTTTAGATCTGCCGAGTCTCTGCCAGAAATACCGCTATCTTCTGACGTTCTATATCTTAACGCATGCATCTGGATTTTTAACAAGATTGATGGGATTATCGTTTATCTTACAGGAGATGGGAAGGAAATGTCATTTTCTTTAACAAAGGACAAAAAAATGTTTGAAGAGACAATCAGGCGCGTTCGTGTTCTAAATAACCTGCTTGGAGAGAAAAAAACACCCATACTTGAGCCATCAGAAGAATGTACCTCATGTCAATACTATGAGAGATGCTATATCAAACAGAAGAGCGGCCGTGCAATTAACATTCACGATCTGTTTGGCCTAAAGAAATCAGAGTAAAAAGATTTAGTGGGTGTTTTCTTATTTTGCGTTTACTCTAGTGATTCGTGATGACCTTTTCCACGTAGAGCAAAACATACTACTGCCATTGCAACAGCTACACCAATTGCTGAGCCAAATGCGGCTAAAGATGCTTCT